>JADHVF010000001.1 GCA_016784145.1 Patescibacteria group bacterium | reverse complement strand
GGGCAATCTACTTAGGGGCAAGGCCTCTAAGTATCAATAGGTACCACTAAGTGAGATTATTGATTATTTATTAGTGATTATTGATTATTGATTATTGATTATTTATTAGTGATTATTGATTATTAATTAGTATAAAAATTTATGAAATATAAAAATCAAAGAGTAGGCGTTTTTGTTGATGTTGCAAATATGTATCATTCAGCAAAAAATTTACACAAGGCAAATGTTAGCTTTTCAAGAGTTCTTGAAAAAGCAACAGCTGGCAGGCAACTTATTAGGGCAATAGCTTATGTAATAAAATCAGACACAAAAGAAGAGCAGGCCTTTTTTGAAGCAATTTCAAAACAAGGATTTGAGTTAAATGTAAAGGATTTACAAATTTTTGCAGGCGGAGCAAAAAAGGCGGACCAAGATGTGAATATCACAGTTGATGCTATTAAATTAGCAGATAGATTGGATGTTATTGTTTTGGTTTCCGGAGACGGAGACTTTATCCCAATGGTTTCTTATTTGCAGGAAAATAGAGGCTGCTTGGTTGAAGTCATGGCTTTTAAGAAGACGACGTCATCTAAATTAATTGAACAAGTAGATGACTTTATTGATTTAAGTAAAAATAAAAAGAAATTTTTAATAAAAAAATGAGTAAATTATGGAGTTTAGTACAAAGATTGGAGAAAAAGAATTAGTTGTAAAAACAGGCGAGTTGGCCAAAAGAGCAAGCGGAAGCTGTGTTGTGCAATACGGAGAAACAACTGTTTTAGGAACAGTTGTATTAGGAGAAGAGAATAAAGAATTAAATTATTTTCCATTGTCAGTTGAATATGAGGAAAAATTTTATGCTGCTGGTAGAATAAAAGGATCTCGTTTCATTAAAAGAGAAACAAGACCAGCTGATGAGGCAGTTTTAACGGGCAGGATGATAGATAGGGCAATTAGACCTCTTTTTGATGGGAGTATGAGAAGAAATGTTCAGATTATTTTAACTGTTCTTTCAGTTGATGAAGAGAATGATGCAGATATGGTTGCTTTTTATGCAGCCTGTATTTGTTTATCCATATCAGAGATTCCATGGCAAGGGCCAATATCAGGCATCAGAGCTTGTTTGTTTAATTCTGATAGCGAAGAAAATCAAATTATATTGAACCCAACTTATGAGGAAAGAGCTAAATCAATATTAGATTTAGTAGTTTGTGGAACAAGCGACAGAGTTGTCATGCTAGAAGCAGTATCAGACCATGTGTCCAAAGAACAGGTTTTTGAAACAACTAAATTCGCAGCCAGTCATTTGGATGAAATTAATAAGTTTATTACTAGTATTCAATCTAAAATTGGCAAGGAAAAAATATCAATAGTCAGTCATAAAAAATCTTCTGACTCAGAAGAGAACGAAGAAGAAGATGCTAAAGCAAAAGTTAAGAAAATGACAGAAGAAATTGTTAATCAAGAGGTTGATAATTATATTTTTAAAGATTTTTTAAAAACCAGACAACAAAGAGTTGATGCTATTGAAGGATTAAAGGCAAAAGTAGATGAAGTTTTACTTGAAAAACAAATTGGCAAAGATAAAAGAAAGCGAGCATCAGAACATGTTTATGAATTAGTGTATAAATATGTTTCAACAGCTATCTTGGATAATAACAGAAGAATAGATGGACGCCAATTAGACGAGGTTAGAAAAATTGATTGTCAGGTTGGTATATTGCCAAGAGTTCATGGTACGGGATTATTTTCAAGAGGAGAAACTCAAGTTTTGTCTATTATTACCCTGGGAGCACCAGGGCTTGAACAGTATTTAGATACAATGGAAGAAGTGGGCAAAAAAAGATTTATGCATCATTATAATTTTCCACCATTTTGTACTGGCGAGGCAAGACATATGAGATTTACTTCTAGAAGAGAAATCGGACATAGTTCTTTAGCTGAAAAAGGAATGCAGGCTGTTGTGCCAGCAGAGGATAAATTTCCCTATACAATCAGAATAGTGTCAGAAGTTCTTTCTTCAAATGGATCCTCCTCCATGGCTTCTGCTTGTGCAGCTGTTTTAGCTTCCATGGATGCAGGGGTTCCAATCAAAAATCCTGTGTCTGGGATTGCAATTGGACTGGCATCAGAAGAAAATGACAAAGGAATCAAAAGATATAAAGTGATTACAGATATTCAGGATTTAGAGGATGGTCCAGGAGGAATGGATTTTAAAGTAGTAGGCACTAAAGACAAAATAACATCCATTCAAATGGATACGAAAACAAAAGGAATTACTTTTGATATTATTAAAGAGGCACTTGAGCATGGAGACAAGGCAAGAGAAAGCATCTTAAACGACATGGCAAAAGCATTGCCAGAAACAAGAGATAAGCTGGCTACTTCAGTGCCAAAGATTAAAATGTTTAAAATTAATCCAGACAAAATTAGAGTAGTTATTGGAGCTGGAGGGAAAACAATTAATAAAATTATTGAAGAAACAGAGTCTGAAATTGATATTGAGCAAGATGGAACTGTTTTTGTAACTTCTAAAACAGATGAATCTCTTAAAAGAGCACTTGATTGGATTAATGATATTACCAGAGAGTTTAAGGTTGGAGAAGAATTTACAGGAGAGGTTATGAAAATTCTTGATTTTGGCGCTTTTGTCAATATAGCCCATGGTCATGATGGATTGGTTCATGTGTCAAAAATGAGTGATAAACATGTGAAACACCCAGAAGACATTGTTAAAATAGGTGATAAAGTAAAGGTAAAAATAACAGAAATTGACAGACAAGGAAGAATCAACCTTACAATGAAGTTAGGGGGGAATAAATAATTAAAAATTTTTTATGAAACAAGAAAAAAAATATTATCCAAAAGATAAGAAAAATATTTTAATTACAGGCGGGGCAGGATTTATTGGTTCTCATTTATGTGATTTGTTAGTGAAAGACCATAATGTAATCTGCTTAGATAATTTGATTGAGAAGAATAATATAAATAATATAAAACATTTATTACAAAATCCAAATTTTAGATTATTAAAAAAAGACATTAATGCCAGAATAGATTTTGAAGATATTCCAGAGCTTAAGGAATTTAAAATTAATATTCAAGGCATTTCAGAAATTTATCATTTAGCTTGTCCAACCTCTCCTAAAAATTTTGATAAACTCAGAATGGAGATTCTTTATGCAAACGCAATTGGGACTATTAATGCGCTTGAGATAACTAAAAAATATAATGCAAAAATGATTTTTGCTTCTTCAGCGGTTGTTTATGGGTCTAAGAAAGATAATGATTTACCTTTAAAAGAGTCAGATTTTGGCTCTGTTGATTTTGTTGGCAAAAAATCTTGTTATGATGAAGGTAAAAGATTTTCAGAAACAGCTATAGTTACTTATGGACAAACATATGGTCTTGATGTTAAAATTTTAAGAATTTTTAGAACATATGGACCAAGGCAGGCATTGTTTGATGGTCAAATGATATCAGATTTTGTTTTGCAAGCATTGAACAATAAGCCATTATTTCTTTATGGCGATGCCAATTTTTCTACTTGTCTTTGTTATGTAGATGATGTGGTTGATTCAATTATGAAAATAACAAATTCAGCAGAACAGGGGCCTATTAATATTGGAGGGGACAAAGCATATAAATTAGTTGATTTAGCAAATAAAATAATTGAAATTACAGGTTCACAATCAAAAGTTGAATTCAAGGATAAGTTAGAATTTATGAGGCCACTTGGCTTGCCAGACATAGGGCTAGCCAAAACAAAAATAGCTTGGTTCCCACTCACAAGCATTGATGTTGGCTTAAAAAAGGTAATAGAATATATTAGGGCTAATAAAATTTTATTACAACCTTTAGTAGATAAATATGATCAAGAATAATTCAAACAGAGTTGTTATTATCATTCCTGCTTACAATGAACAAGAGACAATTTTTAATGTAATTGTTAAGGCAAGAGAAATGAGTGATTATGTTATTGTGATAGATGACGGCTCAAAAGATAATACTAAAAATATTGCTAAGCAAGCAGGCGCAATTGTTTATAGTCATTTTATTAATCTTGGACTAGGAGCTACATTGGCAACAGGATTAAGAGCAGCTACAAAATACCAAGCAGATATAGTGGTCACAATGGATGCAGATGGACAACATCAAGCAAGTGATATCAATAGATTAATAAGTCCTATAATTTCAAAGCAAGCAGATGTTGTGATTGGGTCTAGGTTAATTGGAGAAGACAAACAGCAAATGCCAATTAGTAGAAGAGCATATAACTATTTGGCAAATTTTATTACTTATTTACTTTATTTACAGAAAACAAGTGATAGCCAGTCAGGATTACGTGCTTTTTCTGCTGACGCTGTTAGGAAAATGGAAATTAAGAGTCAGCGAATGGAAGTTTCTTCAGAGTTTTTCAAAGAGATTAAAAAAAATAATTTGTGTTTAAAAGAAATTCCAATCAAGCCAATTTATACAGATTATTCAATGTCAAAAGGACAAAGTTTTTTTACTGGAGTTAAAACTTTTTTAAGATTAATTTTAAATAGATTGACAGAATGATTCTAATTCAAGCATTTTTAATTTTATTTATTTTATTTATTGTTTTTAAGTTAATTAATAAATTAAAAAACAATCAAATAAAAATTACTGCTTTTTTAGGATGGCTTGTTTTTTGGATTTTATCTCTTGTTATTATTATTTACCCAGAAAGTTCTAGTTATTTTGCTAGAATTTTAGGCGTTGGCAGGGGGGTTGATTTAATTATTTATTTGGCAATAATTTTATTATTTTATTTTATTTTTTATATTACTATTCGTCTTCGCGTAATCGAGCAGCAAATTACTGAAATTGTGAGAAAAATAAGTTTAATGAAGCCAGTCAATAAGCAATCAGATAATGATAAATAATTTTTTATGCCAAATTTTAAAAAACTTTTAGATAAATCAATTAAAGATTATAAAAAATCAAAAAAACCAAGAAATGTTTTTTATTATTTTCTTTGGTTATTTGATATTATAAAATTAATTGTGATTGCTTTTGCTGTCGTTTGGTTGGTTCATCGTTTTCTTTTTCAACCATTTTATGTTGTAGGCCCATCAATGGAGCCAAGTTTTTATGATAAAGAATATTTAATTGTTGAAAAAATTAGTTATCTAACATCAAAGCCAAGCAGGGGAGACGTGGTTGTTTTAATGTTGGCTAATGGATCAAAAGATTTTTTAATAAAAAGAATAATAGGCCTGCCCGGAGAAAAAATTTCAATAAAAAATGATCAGATTTATATCTATGATAAAATTGAAGAACAAGACAAGCTATTAAAAGAAGGTGATTATTTATCAATTGGAGCAACTACTCCAGGAGATATAAGTGTTTCTTTGTTAGATAATGAATATTATGTTTTAGGGGATAATAGAAATAAAAGCAGGGATTCAAGAGTTTTTGGTCCTGTTCAAAGGGATAATTTAATTGGCAAGGCTTGGTTTAGGGGGCTTCCATTTGAGGAGGCTGGCTTAATAAAAATTCCTATTTATCAATTTTAATTTTTTATAAATATTTAATATATTTTATGGCACTAAAAAAGAAAAAGAAAATTATAACTCCTGTTCGCCAAAAAGCATCAAAAGTAAAGACAAGTAAGAAAGTTTTAACAAAGCCAAGCAAGGTTGTCTTAAAAAACAAGGTTAAAAAATCTACTAAAAAGAAACCACTGGTAAAGAAAAAAAGAGGTAGGCCTTCTCTTGTTAAGGTTTCTGCTAAGCAAGTAATCAAGAAAAAATCTGCTAAAAATAAGCCAGTTAAGCGAAAAAGAAAAGTAAAAATTTCTCTTACTAAGGTGTCCACCAGAACAAGAAAATACAGAAAGTCAAAGAGAATTAGGTTGTCTTCTACTAGAGGGCCTAAAAAACAAGCAGAATTTTCTACTGATAAAGTAAAACTTTATAAATTAAGGGGAGTGCAAGATTTTTTCAGAGAGAAAATAAAATCATTTGATTTTATTACAAAACAAATGATTATTTTGTCAAAAATATATGGATTTGAAAGAATAATGCTACCTGTAATTGAAAAAAGTTCTCTTTTTAAAAAAACAACTGGTGTTAGTACAGATATAGTTCAAAAACAAATGTATGATTTTAAGGATAAATCAGGGAATCATATAGTTTTGAGGCCTGAATTTACTCCAGGCGTTGCTAGGGCATATATTCAAAATGGCATGTTTAATGTGTCTCAGCCAGTAAAATTATTCTATCTCGGTCCTCTTTTTAGATATGAAAGGCCGCAGGCAGGAAGGTTTAGGCAATTTAATCAATTTGGCTTAGAGATGATCGGGACCGATAATCCAATTGCTGATGCGCAACTGATTTTGTTTTCCCAAGATTTATTTAATAGATTAAATATAAAAGCCAATATTCAAATAAATAGTCTTGGTTGCAATGATTGTCGAGGAGACTATAAAGAAGAACTATTAGAATATATCAAGTTAAAAAAGAATTCTATTTGTTCTGACTGTAAAACAAGAGCCACTAAAAATCCATTAAGATTTTTAGATTGTAAAAATTCTATTTGCAAAGAATTAATCATTAATGCGCCTCAACTAATTGATAATTTGTGTGATTTGTGCAAGGATCACTTTGTATCAACTTTAGAATACCTTGATGAAGCAAATGTTGCTTATATTTTAAATCCATATTTAGTCAGAGGGCTTGATTATTATACTCGAACTGTTTGGGAAATTTGGCCAGACCATACAGAAATAAATATTGAAGACGATAAAAAGGTGTCAACTAGTGCATTAGGAGGGGGAGGTAGGTATGATAATTTGATTAAATCTCTTGGAGGGAGGACAACGCCCGCTGTTGGCATGGCTTATGGGATTGAGAGGATAATGTCAGAAATTAAAGTTCAAAAAGTTAAAATTATCCCAGATCAATCTCCTAAGATTTTCTTGGCAAAAGTGGGGAAAATAGCTTCTGCTAAAGCATTAAAGTTATTCTCTGAATTAATTAAGCAGAGGATAAGGGTAAGCGAAAATTTCGCTAAAACAAGCTTAAAAGCACAGATGGAAAGAGCAAATAAATTAAAAGTTAAATTAACACTAATTATTGGGCATGAAGAAGTTCTTAATAATACCATTATTATCAGGGATATGAATACTGGTAGTCAAGAAATAGTTAGTCAAGATAAGTTGGTAAATGAATTGAAGAAAAGATTAAAATGAGTGTTTTTTTTCATACTTTTGGTTGCAAATTAAATCAGGCTGAATCACAAGAATTAAAAGAAAAGTTAATTGTCAAGCACGGGACGGGTATTTTATCGAATAATAAAAAGTTTGATTATTGTTTGATTAGTGCTTGTTGTGTAACAAATAAAGCAGCTAAAGAGACAAGACAATTAATTCGTCATATTAAAAAGAATCATCCATCTGCTAAAATTATTGTTACGGGTTGTTGGACAGAGGAAACATTTCAGGACAAGAGTATAAATAAACAAGTTGATGTTTGGTTTAAAAATAATGTCAAGCACAAAATAATTGAATTATTTGATAATTGTAAACCAAAAGTCCCCTTCGCAAAACAAGCAGAATTTGATAAAATTGAGAGAACTAGAGTTTTTGTTAAAATTCAGCATGGGTGTAATAATTATTGCTCTTATTGTGTTGTCCCTTTCTTAAGACCAGATATTTATAGTAAGAGAATAGAAGATATTTTAAAAGAAATAAATTTTAAAAACCAAGCAGGGGTTAAGGAAGTTGTTTTGGTTGGAACGAATATAGGCGAGTATAAATATGGGTTGGTTGAATTATTAAAACAAATTCTTGTCTTTACAAATATACCGAGGATTAGAATTTCTTCTTTGTGGCCAACATTATTAAGTGATGAATTAATTAATTTAATTAAGCAAAATAAAAGAATTTGTCCACATATTCATTTATCAGTTCAGTCAGCTTCTAATAGGATATTGTCATTAATGAAAAGAAATTATACTCAGACAGATTTAATTAAAGTTGTAAACAAAATTAAGCAAATATCAAACATAACTATTAGTGCTGATATTATTGTTGGTTTTCCTTCAGCCACGGATGAAGATTTTTTACAAACATATAATTTTGTTAAATTGGCAGAGTTTTCAAAAATTCATGTTTTCAGATATTCTCCTAAAAAAAATACAGCCAGCTGTACTTTTGATAAGCAGGTTGATTCGGTTATAAAAAAAACAAGAGCTCAAGCAATGAGAAATTTAGGAGATAAGTTGAATATCAAGAATAGGAAAAAATATATTGGAAAAGTTTTACCAGTTTTATTTGAAGAAAAAAAAGACAATTTTTATACAGGGTTTACTCCAAATTATATAAAAGTTTATTTAAAAACAAGCAATCAAATAAAAAATAAAATACTAAAGGTTGAATTAATAAAATTATATAAAAATGGATTAATAGCTAAAAAATATGATTAAATCAACAGCAAAAAATCCTAAAAGAAAAGATGGTAGTCAATATCATATTGCCTGTAAAAAAGGGGATTTGTCTGCTTATCTTTTATTAACAGGAGACCCTGGGAGGGTAAAAAAAATTACTCAATCATGGGAAAACAAACAAACAATTACTTGCAATAGAGAATTTTGTTCAACCACGGGTTATTTTAATGGTCACAAAATCTCTTGCTTATCTATTGGGATAGGAGCACCTTCCATGGCAATAGCAATTGAAGAAACTGCCAGAATCGACGTTAACACATTTATAAGAGTTGGTTCTACTGGCGCCCTTAAAAAAGGAATAAATCCAGGCGATTTAGTGATTAATTCAGGTAGCGTAAGAATGGAGGGGACATCAAAAGATTATGTTATGTCAGAATATCCAGCTCAGGCTAATTATGAGGTTGTGTTGGCGCTAATCCAAGCTTGCGAGGAATTAAATTTTGTTTATCATGTTGGCGTAGGGGCATCGACAGATTCTTTTTACATAGGAGAGGGGAGACTTGGTTTTGATGGATATATTCAATCATATAATAAAGATATTTTGTCTGATTTACAAGCAGCTGGTATTATAAATATTGAGATGGAAACATCAGCTTTATTTGCTTTAGGAGGTATTTACGGGCTTAGGACAGGTTCGGTTTGTGCTGTTTTTGACAATTTAGAAACCAATGAGTTTCTTGCCAAGGGAGAGAAACAAGCGGGCTTAGTAGCCTCAAGGGCTTTAGCACTACTTAATGAATGGGATAAAATTAAAAAAAATAAGAAAAAAAAGTATTTTTTTCCATCATTAATTAAGTAATGAATCATGGATTGTATTTTTTGTAAAATAATAACCAAGCAGATTCAAAGTGATATTGTTTTTGAAAACAAAAATATTATTATATTTAAAGATATTAATCCAAGCGCTCCAATTCATTTTTTGATTGTTCCAAAAGAACACATTAAATCATTGGCAACTGCCAAAGAAGAGCATAAGCAATTGATTCTCGAGATGATTTGGCAGGCAAAGCTTTTGTCAGCTAAATTAGAATTAGCTAAAGATGAATATCAATTGCTTTTAAATTGTGGTCAAAGCGCTGGTCAAATAGTAGGTCACATCCATCTTCATTTTAAAGCAGGATGGAATCAACTTAATAAATAATTTAATTATTAATTTTTATGAAAAATTTTAAAAAATTTTTAAGGATAGGAGCACTGGGCACGGTTTTAGGAGGCTTTTTGGGAACTTTATTTGCTAAAAAACCAGGCAAAGAAACAAGAGAGGAACTAAAAGATAAGATGGAAGATGTCAAAGAGGATGCAGTTGATGTTATTAAAAAAGTAACAGAAGGAGCTAAAGAATTTAAAGATGAAATTAAAGAAGACATTGAAGAAATTAAAGATGCTTATAAAGATAGTGATAAAAAATAAACAGTATGTTTAAAGTTAAAGTAGACAAAGAAAAATGTATTGGTTGTGGAAGTTGTGCAGCGATTTGCCCAACGGGGTTTGAAATGAAAGATGGCAAAGCAAGTCCGGTTAAAGATGAAATAGAATCTCTTGGTTGCAATAAAACAGCTGAAGAGAATTGCCCTGTAGAAGCAATTTCCATTGACCCAATCAAGTCAAGTCAGACAGAATAAAATAAAATGAATGTTCAAGTTAATAATTTGGCAAAAGCGCAGATATCTAAAAAGTTTATATCTGATTGGATGACAAATGCTTTTAGATTAACTAAAAGTAAACAGTTAATAAAAGATTTATCAGTTGCTTTTGTGTCAGAGCAAGAAATTAAAGCAATTAATAAAAAATATAGAAATATCAATAATATTACTGATGTTTTAAGCTTTGCAGACCCTGCTGAAATAATTATTTGCTGGGACAAATTAAAGCAACAAGCTAAACTAAAAAAATGTACTCAAAAACAGGAACTAAGGTTATTGCTAGTGCATGGATTATTACATATTCTTGGGTATAATCACCAGAATCAAAAACAAACAATCGAGATGGGTCAAATAACTAAAAATATATTAGCCAAATTAGATAATTATGAAAAGAAAAAAAATCATCACAGGAATTGATTTAGGTTCGGGCACAATAAGAGTGGCAGTTGGCGAAGTATCAGAAACAGGGAGACTAAACATTATTAAGCTAGCAGTCGGGCCTTCTGATGGTATTAAAAAGGGAATAATTAGTAGTGTTGAAGATACTGTTTCAAGTATTAGTGCTTGCATTGAGTCTGTTGAGAATAAAATTGGAGTAGAGATAGATAATGCTTATGTTGGTATTTCAGGAAATCATATAATTTCACAACCAGGGACAGGGGTTGTTGGAATTTCTCATCCAGATGGTAAAATAACCAAAGAAAACATAGAAGATGTATTAAGGCAGGCTGAAAAATCAAATATGCCAGCTAATTATAAAATTTTACACACCTTGCCAAGATCTTATTCAGTTGAAAATCAGGTCGGGATTTCAAATCCAATGGGAATGACAGGAGCTCGACTAGAGGTAGATACAGAAATTATATTAGGGCTTTCTAATCAAATTAAATATATATATGAGTGTTTTTTAAGAACAGGAATCAATGTTAATAAGTTGATTTTTTCTATTTTATCTACGTCTGATATTGCACTAACAAAAAAACAAAAGGATTTAGGGGTTTTATTAATTAATTTAGGACAATCAACTACTAGTATTTCTGTTTTTGAAGACGAGGAAATTTTAACTGCTAAGGTTATTCCGATAGGGTCACAACATATTACTAATGATATTGCTCTGGGAATGAGAGTTTCTCCAGAATTAGCAGAGAAGATTAAAGTTAATTATGGGAAAGCAAATGCTAACAAAGTTCGCAAAGGAGAGAAAGTTAATCTTCAGGAAATAGATATAAAAGAAGACCAATCTTTCTCAATGAAAGAGCTGTCTAAAATAATTGATGCTAGGTGTGAAGAGATTTTTGAATTAGTAAATAATGAATTAGAACAAATAGATAAAAAGGGGAAATTGCCAGCAGGGGCAGTATTAACAGGGGCTGGCATAAATCTAATTAATATTGCTGATATTGCTAAGTCAGTCCTTAAAATTCCAGTATCTTTTGGCAAACTTCATGGGTTTGAAGGGAAGATAGATGATAAATATAAACCAGGTTTTTCAACGGCAGTTGGGTTAGTTGCTTGGGGGTTTAAGCACAAAAGAAATGTAAAAAAAGCAAAATCTTGGATTAATTTTTCGTTATCAAGGATTAAAAATTTATATAAAGATTTATTTTTTTCTTAATAATATGCCTAAAAAATCAAAAAAATCATTTACAAAAATAAAAGTAGTTGGAGTTGGCGGAGCAGGATGTTCAGTTATTAAAAGAATGCTTAAGGCAAAAATTCCAGGGATAGAATATGTGGCAATTAATACAGATACTCAGTCTTTATCTAATCTAAGGTCAACTAATTTAAAGAAAATAAGAATAGGGAAAAGATTGACAAAGGGTTTTGGAACAGGGATGGATGTGTTAAAAGGAGAAGCAGCGGTTAGTGGTTATAACAAAAACATAAAAGATGCAGTCAAAGGAGCTGATATTATTTTTCTTATTATTGGCTTAGGCGGAGGAACTGGAACAGGAGCAGGGCCTGTTATTGCTGATATTTGTGCTTCATCAAAAGCATTAACAATATGCATTTTAACAAAACCATTTAAATTTGAAGGGAGAAAAAGAATAATTATATCTGATAAAGGATTAATTAAATTTGATAATGTTTGCGATGCTTTAATTGTTCTTTCAAATAATAGAATTTTAAATGCAATAAATAATTCAACTCCAATAGTTGAAGCATTTTTGGTTGTTGATGAAGTATTAAAACAGGGAGTTTTGTTAATGACAGATATTTTTAGAACAACAGGGTTGATAAATGTTGATTTTTCAGATGTTAAAAACGTTTTAAGGGGAGGTGGCAGAATGTTTCTTGGTTCTGGTAGTTCGGCTGGCGAAAAAAGAGCAGAGCAGGCAATTAGACGAGCAATGGAAAATTCATTAATCAAGGGTATTAAAATAAAGCAAGCAAAAAAAATTTTGTTTTTTATCACTGGTTCTAGTAATTTAAAAATGTCAGAAATAGATAATATAAGCAGGATTATCAATCAAGAAATAAAAGAAAACGCAGAAGTATTATTTGGGGCAGCTATAGACAAAGAATTAAAAGATGAAATAAAGGTTACTATATTAGCAACAGGGTTTGACAAAAGAGATGAGATAAGAAGTATGCTTGATAATGATTTTTTAGGAGATGAGAGGATTTCTCAAGAATCTGGGGAAGATATAGTTGTTTATGGAGAAGAAGATTATTTTACTAAAGAAAAAAAACATAAAGCAGAGCAAGAAATTGATGAAGAAGAGTTAGAAATTCCAGCTTTTTTAAGAAGGAAAAAGAAGTAATATAAAAATATTACATGTTTTTAAATCCACCTAAAAATAGTAGAGATATTGAGTGGACTAAGCATGTTTTTTATAAAATGAATCAATATCAACTTTCAGAAGCCATCCTAAGAAAATTATTAAGAGATTATGACAGAAAAGAGTCGGGCATTGCCATAAATACGATTGCAATCTGTAAGCAGATAAAATCTCAAGCAAGAATTACAGAGATTTGGATGATGTATCAAAAAATTAATAAACAAAAAACTAGAGTTATTACTGCTTGGCGTTATCCAGGAATTAGTAGAAGAAATAAACAAATACCAATTCCAGAAGATATAATGGATTTTGTAAATAATTATAAACAATCATCAAAAAGAAATGAAAAATAGAAGTTTTTTAAAAGCTTTTGCAGTTTTTGCTGGGACAATAATAGGAGTAGGGATTTTTGGATTACCTTATGTGGCCATGAAGGTCGGTTGGCTGGTTGTGGTTGGGTATTTTTTATTTATGGCTATTTTAGCTATAGTGATTCACACTATTTTAGGTGAGGTTGCTCATGACACTCAAGCAATAGCTAGAATACCAGGTTATGCAGGAGAATATTTAGGCAAAAAAGTAAAAAATTTTAGCTTTATAATATCTTCTTTAGGATTAATAGGATCTTGCTTAGCTTATCTTATTTTAGGGGGTCAATTTTTGCACTCTTTATTGTTTGGTATCTTCGGTGGGCCTCAATTTATTTATTTATTTATTTTTTTCTTTTTTAGTGCGCTTTTAATTTATAAAGGAGCAGACACAATTGCTAATTTACAGGTCATTGTTCAGTCAATTTTCTTTATGTTTTTACTTTTTTTTGTAATAAAGGGTTTTCCTCATATTGATTTAAAAAATTTTATTACATTTAATCATGCAAACATTGTCATGCCTTATGGAATTATTTTATTTTCTTTATGGGGGGTTGCATTGGTTCCAGAAATAAAAGAAATGGTTGATAGAAACAGGCAAAAAATGTTAGGGGTAATAACAAGAGGAATTATTTTTGCAACAATATGTTATCTTCTTTTCATTTCAGTTATTTTAGGGGTAAGTGGCCCTAACACAACTAAAGATGCTATTACTGGATTCGGAGCAGTAATAGGTAATGGAATAATTAGTATTGGTTTTATTTTTGGATTGATTATTGTTTTTACTTCTTTTATTACTCTAGGGATGACTTTAAAAAAAATTTTGTGGTATGATTTAAAATTAAGCCAGAACAAAGCTTGGGCTTTAAGCTGTTTCTTGCCTTTATTTTTATATTTAATTGGTCTGCGTAATTTTATTGATGTAATTGGAGTAACCGGTGCAGTATTTCTGGGCACAGAAGGGATAATTGTTTTGTTTATTTATCGTAGTTTTTTAAAAAAAAGGTTTCAAAGAAAGGCAGGCATATCTACATATGTTTTGGCTTTTCTTTTAGCAGGCGGAGCTTTAATAGAATTGTTTTATTTTTTAATAAAATAAAAAGATTTCCACAGGGGGGGTTGATTTTTTGGTAATTTTTTGTTATAATAATAATGTAAATAAAATATATTTTCAAATTATGTTCTTAGTAGAGCATTTTTTGGTTTTTTTAATTATGAAAGAATATTTAACGCCAAATGGCAAAGAAAAAATTGAACAAGATGTAGAAATCCTTAAATCAAGGCGCAAGGGGATTTCTGCGCGTATTAGTGATGCCATAGAACAGGGAGACCTTAAAGAAAATGGAGAATACGATACAGCTAAAAACGAGCAAGCATTGGTTGAATCAGAGATTATTAGATTGGAAGAGCTTATCAGGAATGCTGAAGTTGTAGACAAGCAAAAGGACAGTTTAGTTGTTGAAATTGGTTCAAGTATAGTTATAAGAAATATTGCGAATAAAGATTCTATGAAAACTTATGTTATTGTGGGGGCAGAAGAAAGTGACCCATCTAATGGAAAAATTACGATTCATTCACCAATTGGAGAAGCTGTAATAGGAAAAAAAATAAAGGAAAAAATAATAGTTAAAACACCTAAGCAAGACGTTGTTTTTGAAATTATTAAAATTGAATAAATATAATTATTTAATTTAAATGCAACAAGAATATATATTAGTTCTTGTTTTATTTTTGTGAATTGTTAAAATAAATATATGATTCAAGAAGAAAAAGATAGAATACAAAAATTTATTAAACTACAAGTTAAAGGAATTGACCCTTTTCCTTCAAAATCTAGTAGAACTCATAAAAACAAGGAAGTTTTTAAAAAGTTTAATGGATTATTAAAGGAGAAGTCGATTGTTTTAGCTGGGCGCTTGATATTGATTCGTTCACACGGGAAGATTTGTTTTGCTCAAATTAAGGACGATTCAGGTAAGTTCCAAATATGTTTTCAACAAGATGTTTTAGGAAAAGAAAAATATAAAAATTTTTTAAAACTAATTGATGTTGGTGATTTTATAGAAGTAAAAGGAAGCCTTTTTAAAACAAAAACAGGAGCCAAAACACTTAAAGTCTATTCGTGGAAATTATTAACAAAAACTTTCTTGCCCTTGCCGGAAAAATGGCACGGATTATCAGACATTGAAGAAAGATTTCGCAAAAGATATCTTGATTTGCTGGCAAATGACCAGGTCATGGATATTTTTATTTTTAGGAGTAAATTAGTTGAATTAATAAGAAATTTTTTTAATAAAAAAGATTTTTTAGAAGTTGAAACACCAATTTTACAGTCAATGGCTGGGGGAGCAACTGCGACTCCTTTTGTTACCCATCATAATTCTTTGGACATGGATATGTATTTGCGTGTTGCTCCAGAGCTTTATTTAAAGAGATTGATTATAGGTGGATTTGAAAAAGTGTATGAAATATCAAAATGTTTTAGAAATGAAGGAATTGACTGGTCTCATAATCCAGAATTTACTCAAATAGAGTTTTATTGGGCATATGCAAATTACAATGATTTAATGAAGTTAGTAGAGGAGTTTTTTGAATTTATTTTTAAAAAATTATTTACATCAAACAAAGATTTAAAAATCAAATATCAAGGTAAACAAATTAATTTTAAACCACCATATAAGAAAATAAAATTTAACAAGGCTTTTATAAAATGGGCTGGCATAGACCTAGACAAGCATAAAAGTTTATCAGCCCTTACCAAGCAAGCCGTTAGAATAGGTATTAAAGTAGATAAAACATGGGGAAAAGACAAACTAATAGATGAAATTTATAAAGAAAAAATAAGACCAATGATTATTAACCCATGTTTTTTAATTGACCACCCAATAGAACTTTCTCCTTTAGCAAAGAAGACAAAATATAGTGATAATTATGTTGAGAGGTTTCAATTAGTTGTTGGCAAAATGGAATTATGTAATGCTTTTTCAGAGTTAAATGACCCAGCTGACCAAGAACAAAGATTTAAATATCAGCAACAATTAAGAGATAAAGGAGATAAGGAAGCTCAACAGACGGATAATGATTTTATTTTAGCATTAAAGCATGGCATGCCACCAACAGCTGGCTTAGGAATGGGGATTGATAGATTAACATGTCTTTTGACAGATACTAAAAACATAAAAGAAGTTATTTTATTTCCAACCATGCGGAAAAAAAATAAATAATTAATTTTATATATGTTAGACATAAAATTAATTCGTAAAAATCCAACCAAAATTAAAAAAGCCTGTTTAGCAAAACAGGTTAAAGTTGATATTGATAAGCTTTTAGAAATAGATAAGCAGAGGGTCAAATTAATTCAACAGACAGAAAAAATAAAGGCAGTTCAAAACCAACTTTCAAAAAATGTAGCTAAAGCAAGTAAAGAGGAGAAAGAGGGCTTAATAAAGCAAGCACGGGCAAAGGTTATTGAATTCAATGAATTAAAAGTTAAGCTAAAGAATATTGAGCAAGGGTTTAATAAGTTAATGTTGCAGATTCCAAATCCTTCTCTAACTGATGTGAAAGTTGGTAAAGATGAATCAGATAACGAGATATTAGAGACATGGGGAGATATTAAAGATTTTAATTTTAAAGCAAGAGACCATTTAGAAATAGGCAAGCATTTGGATTTAATTGATATTGAACGGTCAGCTAAAGTGGCTGGCTCTAGATTTGCCTATCTTAAAAATCAAGCAGTAATACTTGAAAATGCTTTAATTAGGTTTGTGTTTGACTGGTTATCTAATAAAAAAAATATTAAAAATATAATAACCAGGCAAAATTTAAATATTAAAGATTCTTTATTTCAGCTAGTTATTCCGCCAATTATGGTAAAAAAACAGGCAATGCAAGCAATGGGTTATTTAGAAAGAGGATCAGAAGAAATTTACCAGACCATCAGAGACAACCTTTATTTAGTTGGGACAGCAGAACAATCAATTGGACCAATGCACATGGACGAGGTTTTTGATTTTGATTCTTTGCCCATTAGGTATGTTGCTTTTTCTACTTGCTTTAGAAGAGAAGCGGGTTCTTATGGAAAAATGGTTAGAGGAATATTTAGAGTTCATCAATTTAATAAAATAGAAATGTTTAGTTTTTGTAGTCCAGATAAATCAGTAGACGAACATAAATTTTTATTAGCAATTGAGAAAGAAATGGTCAGGCAATTAGGTATTCCATATCAGGTAATAGCAATGTGTACTGGCGATTTAGGGGACCCAGCTGCTGCTAAATATGATATTGAATGTTGGTTGCCCTCTCAAAATAAATATAGGGAAACCCATTCAACTTCTAATTGTACAGACTGGCAAGCAAGAAGATTAAATATTAGATGTAAAGACAAAAACAATCAAGTCAAGTTTATTCACACTTTGAATGGAACAGGTTTTGCTATTGGGAGAATTTTGATTGCTATTTTAGAAAATTATCAGCAAAAGGACAAAAGCGTTGTTGTGCCAAAAGTTTTAAGAAAGTATACGGGTTTTAAAAAAATAAAGTTAAATAGAGGTTAAAATGAATAAAGAATGGACAGTTGCTAAACAAATGCCAGCTAGTTTTAAAAAAAAATCAGATTATGCTCATCATATAATTTTACAATTACTTTATAATAGAGGGCTAAAAACCAATAAAGAAATTAATGATTTTTTAGTTCCAGATTATTATCGCGATCTTCATGATCCTTTTATTTTTAAACAAATGAAAAAGGTAGTTGGTCGTATTTTTTTATCTATAAAAAAAGATGAAAAAATTGTTATTGTTTCAGATTCAGACACAGATGGGATTACATCTGGGGTAGTGCTTTATGCTATTTTAAAAAAAATAGGAGTAAAAAATTTAGATATTTATATCTCAGGAAAAGAAGACGGGCATGGCATTACTAATAGTATTGTTGATGATATTTTGTTAGCCAAAGCAGATTTAATAATTACAACTGACTGCGGAATTTCAGATGTGGAAGAAGTTAAAAAATTAAATAAGCATAAAATTGATGTTATTATTACAGACCATCATAGAGAGCCAAAAAAATTGCCAGATGCATTGGCTATAATAAATCCGCAATTATCGTCAGAAAATTATCCGAATAAAGTGTTAGCCGGAGTGGGAGTTTGTTTTAAGGTGGCTCAAGCATTAATTAAAGATAGTCGGTGTGATTTTAAAAACAAAGAAGGGTTTGAAAAGTGGTTGTTAGATTTGGTCGCCATTGGTACAATTTCTGATTGCATGCCTTTAATAGGAGAAAATAGAGCAATTGTTAAATATGGACTGATAGTGCTTAATAAAACGTCTAATTTTGGCATTAAAGCATTGATAAATAGATTATTAATCAAGGATGAGCTTAAATCAAGGGACATTAGTTTTAGAATTGCCCCTAAAATTAATGCTTGTGGAAGAATGAATAGTGCTAAAATTGCCATGGATTTACTTTTGACAGATAATTTTGCCATGGCAAGTAGTATTTCAAATGAAATTGAAAAAATTGTTTATCAGCGCCAGAAAAAAGTAGGAGAGATTTTAAAAGAAATTTCTATTAAGCATAAAGCAGTTGATTTTGAAGAAATAGTGATAATCTTAGGCAATGATTGGCCGTTTGCCTTGTTGGGGATTATCTCAAATAGATTGATTGATAAATACAGAAAGCCGGTTATTATTTTAAGTAAGGCAAATGACAAAATTAAAGGATCTGCTAGAACAAGTGGTGATTTTGATTTATTTAATTTTTTTAGTAAATTAAAAAAATATTTTTCAGATTTTGGTGGACATTATTCAGCGGTTGGGTTTAATTTGAAAAATCCTGATTTATTTCCTGATTTTAAAAAACAAGCAATAAAGTTATTTAAAAAACAATTTAAAGATAAAAAAATAAAACACAAAACAATTGATGCTAAAATTCAGATAGAGGACATTGATTGGGAGCTTTATGATGGGATTTTATCTCTTGAGCCATTTGGCAAGGCAAACAAAGAACCTGTTTTTTTAATAACCAAGGTACAAATAGAAACCATTAGAGTCGTTGGAAAAAATAATAATCATTATCAAATTGTTATTCAGGACAGAAAGATGATTCATTTTAATGGCACTGATAAAATGGACAAAATTAAACAAGGTGATAAAGTAGATATAATTGTTCAAATTGGTGTTAATGAGTGGAATGGACAAAAAGAATTACAAATTAAAATTATAGATATAGCAAAATTATGAAATTAATAATTTACACAGACGGATGTTCAAAAGGAAATCCAGGGCGAGCAGGAGCAGGAGTTGTTATTTATAATGACAAAAAACAAGTTATAAAAGAAATAGCAAAGTTTTTAGGTGTTAAAACAAATAATCAGGCAGAATATGAAGCTCTTATAATTGGGCTTAACCAAGTTAGAAAAATGAAAGCAACACAAGTGGATTGTTATTTAGATAGCCAGTTAGTTGTTAATCATATTAATGGAAAATATAAAATAAAAAATCCTGAATTAGGATTTTTATTTATAAAAGTTTGGAACTTGTGTCAGGTTTTTGATAAAATTAATTTTTATCATATTCCTAGAGAAAAAAATTATCAGGCCGACAAAATGGCCAACCAAGCAATGAAAAGGACCTAAACAAGCTATAAGCCGAATTCTGTACTCAATAAATGAGCAGCGATTATTTATCTTGACTAAATTTTGCAATTTAGTTCTAGCGACCCACCTAATCAGTTATTAATATAACAGATTTTTTTTGGTCTTTCACCCGGGTAAAGATTTAGCCGTTTCATTCTCAATATTTCTATCGAGATTTACCCTAAAATATAGGGCAACTAAATTCTTTCGAATTTAAGTCGTCACTGTTCGCACCTCTATCTAGCCATAAAAATATGACTGACGACGGGTATTACCCGCTACCTTGCTCCCTTTTATTTTAAAACAAAGTTTTAATTAAAAAGGGGAGTGTTCGGACTTTCCTCATTCAACAAAATAGTTGAACGCAATCGCTCGCTTGTCTAAGTCTATAATAACTTTAGCATAAAAACTTGTGCTTGTCAACTTGCTTTTTATTGCTATAATATTATATATGATAAAAAAATTTGACCTTATTTTATCTGTTATTACAATTCCGGTTGATTATTTAATGTTAATTTTATCAGGCGTTTTTGTTTATTATTTAAGATTTAGTGCTTTGGTTGAATTAAGGCCAGTTATTTTTGAGATTCCCTTTATAAAGTATTTTTATAGTTTAATTATTTTATTTTTTGGCTGGATTATAATTTTTTCCATGACAGGACTTTATAATATGGGTAAGAGGCGTCATTTTTCTAAAGAATTTTCAAAAATATTTTTATCTTCTTCAATGGGAATAATGATGGTGGTTTTGTTTATTTTTTTTAAGCGTGAATATTTTTCTTCACGTTTTATTATTTTAGCTGGCTGGATTACGAGCATTTTTTTTGTAAGCATTGGCAGGATTTTATTGCATTGGATTAGACTTGGTTATTACAAAAAAGGGAAAGGGCTTGAACCAATTTTAATCCATGGCTCATCTGAATTATCTGATAAAATTTTAAATTTTATTAAAAAAAATCCAGGACATGGGTATAAAATTTTAGGGAAATATGATAATGTTGAAAAATTAATAAATCAATGGAAATCAAGTCCAAGGGCTATTACTCAAATTATTCAAACAGACCCTGATATTTCAAAAAAAGATGTTTTAAGATTAATAGGTTTTTGTCGGGCTAATCAAATACTTTTCAAGTATGCTGCTGATATTTTTGATGCTTTGTCTAGCAATATAAAAACAGAAACAATTGCTGGTATTCCGATTATTGTGGTCCAAAAAACATCTCTTGATGGCTGGGGGAGAGTGTCTAAGCGTTTTTTTGATTTAATTTTAGCATTGAGTGGAATTACATTTTGTTTACCATTGTTTTTAATTTTATCTATAATTATTAAAATTGATTCACCTGGCCCTGTTTTTGTAAAGCTAAAACGAATAGGACAAAGAGGAGAATTATTTGAATTATATAAGTTTAGGTCAATGGTGAAAAATGCTCATCAAAATAAGCAAGCATTAGCAAGATATAACGAAAGACAAACAGGTCCATTATTTAAGATGAGCGCAGACCCAAGAATTACTAAATTTGGTAAATTTTTAAGGAAATTTAGTATAGATGAACTGCCTCAACTATTTAATGTTATTCAAGGGAAAATGAGCTTGATCGGTCCTAGACCGCATGAGCCAGAAGAAGTTTCTAGGTATAAGAATTATCATAAGCAGTTATTAGCCATCAAGCCAGGTATTACTGGCATGGCTCAAATTTCAGGTCGAGCAGAGTTATCTTTTGATGAAGAAGCAAAACTAGATATATATTATATTGAAAACTGGTCATTATTATTTGATTTGCAAATATTTTTAAAAACCATCCCAGTAGTATTATCTCATAAAGGCGCCTGTTAATTTATTAATTTATGATTAAACTTAAACCAGTAATTGGATTAGAAATTCATTTAGAGCTCAATACAGTTAGTAAATTGTTTTGTGGTTGTGCTAATAATCCAATGGTATTAAAACCAAATTTTAATATTTGTGCGATTTGTACAGGCCAGCCAGGGGTTTTGCCTGTTTTGAATAAACAAGCAGTTAAAAAGGTCTTAGAATTAGGCATTGCTTTACAGGGAGATGTTTTTGATGAATGTTGGTTTGATAGAAAAAATTATTTTTATCCTGATCTGCCAAAAGGATATCAGATTAGTCAATATAAATTGCCTTTAATTGCTAACGGATTTTTAAAAATTAATGTAAACAATGAATTGGTTAAGATAAATTTTGAAAGAATACACTTAGAAGAAGATACAGCAAAATTTATACATTCAAAAAAAGATAAATCAAGTTGGTTAGATTTTAATCGTGCAGGCGTTCCTCTGCTAGAATTAGTAACCAGACCAGTTATAAATAGTCCAATTCATGCAAAAATTTTTTTACAAGAGTTGCAAAGAATAGTTAGATATTTGAATATTTCTTCTGCTGATATGGAGAAAGGACAAATGAGATGTGATGTAAACATATCTCTCAGGCCTTTGGATGAAGAAAAAAAACTATATACAAAAACGGAGATTAAAAATCTTAATTCTTTTAAAGCAGTTGAAAATGCGCTTGTTTATGAAATAAAAAGACAAACAGGGCTATGGGAGAAAAATAAACATTCCAAAAAGCAAACTACTCGTGGCTGGAATGACAAACAGGCGAAAACATTTGAACAGAGGAGCAAGGAAGGAGAAAAGGATTACAGATATTTTCCAGAGCCAGATCTGCCAATTTTATATTCAAACAAAAACTGGCCGATAGACCTGGAAAATATTAAAAAGTCTTTACCAGAACTTCCGCTGGATAAAATTAAGCGATTTATTGATGTTTATGGATTTGACAGCTATCAAGCAAAAATTTTATGCGAAAATGTTAATTTGTCAAACTGGACAGAAAGGGTTGTTAGTGAGTTGAGATCTTGGTTAATATCAACAGAAACAGTTGAAGGATCTGCTAAAGATATTTGGGAGCAGAATAAAACAAAATTAACTAAATTAATTGGAAATTGGATAATAAATGGGCTTTTAACCATAGATAAATCAAATAAGTTAAGTAATTTTAAAATTAGTCCAGACAATTTTGCTGAATTTATTATTTTAATTTTTGAAAAAAAGATTTCTAAAAATTTAGCACAAAGAGTATTAGCTAAAATGGTTAATACTGGTAAAGACGTGGACAGGGTTTTATCTGAAAATGATTTCAAGGAGATAAAAGACGAGCAACAGTTAAAAGATATAATTAAGCAAGTAATAGATGAAAATTCAGATGTAGTAGCTAAATATAAACAAGGGAACAAGAGCGTTCTTCAATATTTAATTGGCATGACAATGAAAAAAGCTCAGTCAAAGGCTGAGCCAAACATTGTTAAGACTATTTTAGAAACAGAATTAGGGTAATATTTTATTACTGTTTTAAAAATTTTTTTAATATATCTTCTGCTTGCTTGTAATTAATAATCCAATTTATATTTTGATCACGTTTAAACCAAGTGATTTGCCTGGATGAATAATGTTTTGTGTTTTTTATAATTAATTCAGTGATTTCATTTATAGCTGTTTCGCTTAATTTTTTACTGTTAGTTGTTAAATATGGAATTATTTCTTGATAGCCAATTGTTGAAGATAATATAGATTTATTTCCATATTTTTTAAATAATTTGCGGGTTTCTTGGACAAGTCCTTTATTTATCATTTGGCGAGTTCTTTTAGTGATTCTTTTATAAAGAATATCTGGAGAAGTTTTAATTCCTATTTTAAGAACATTAAACAATGGTTTTCCTTGTTTTCTTAATTGAGAAAATGGTTGCTTGGACTTAATGCATACTTCCATTGCTCTTATTATTCTTCTGGGATTAGTTGCTTGAATAAATTCTTTACTGCCAGGGTCTATTTTAATAAGTTTTTTGTAAACATATTCTAATCCTTTGTTTAATATTTGTTCTTCTAATTTTTTTCTTAATTTTTGATCAGGCAGTATTGGTGGAATTTCTAAGTTATTAACTATGGAATCAACATATAGGCCAGTTCCACCAACTAAAAAAGGTATTTTTTCTTGATTGAGAATATTATTAATAATTTTCAAAGATTGTTGTTTAAATTGAGCAACGGTAAATATTTCTTTAGGAGAGACAACATCAATCATATAATGTTTAACACCATCCTGCTCTTTGGTTGATGGTTTGGCAGTGCCAATATTTATTTCTTTATAAATTGCCCGACTATCAGCAGAAATTATTTCCCCTGAAAATTTTTTAGCCAATTTTATAGATATATCTGTTTTCCCTGAAGCAGTCGGACTAATAATTACAATTAATTTAGGAAGTTTTTCCATTGTTTTTTATGAATTTAATAAAATTTTTTATAGAACAAGTGAGTTATCAAGAATTTTTTCTTTATTTTGTTTTAAGCGCTGGGCCAACTTTATTGTGGCTATTGGTGTGTTTGTGGCTTGATAGAGATGCTCCAGAGCCAAAAATAGCCATTTTAAAAATATTTTTATGGGGAGTAATGATTACTTTCCCGTTAATCTATATTAGTGGTTACTTAACAAGAACAGTCAATAAAATTACACACATTAATACAATTATAAATATATTTATGCTTTCTTTTTTAATTGACGGTTTTATCGAAGAATCAGCCAAATATTTTATTTTGCGTTTTAGGAGTTATAAATCAAAATATTTTGATGAATTAAGAGATGGGTTTGTTTATGGAATGATTCTTGGACTAGGGTTTGCTTTTTCAGAGAATTTTTTATACGGGATTGTTGATACTTCTATTTCTTCGGGAATGAGCACTGTTCTAGTTAGGGGAGTTACAACAACATTTCTACATTTTTTAACAGGAGGGATAATTGGATATTATATTGCATTAGTAAAAATGAAATCAATCAGCAATTTAGCAGGGTTAAAAGGTCTTGGCTTGGCAATTTTGCTACACGGATTTTATAATGCGATTATAAGGTTTGAAGTGTGGTGGAGTATATTTCCATTAGCCTTTATTCTGATATTTGTTTATATTTTATGTTTTTTAAAAATTAAATCTTTAACAAACAAGTCTTAGTTATTTTTAATTAACAATCCTTCCAAGTTCCATGGAGTAACTGAAGTAACCTTGGCTTTTACAAATTTATTTTTTAAATTGGTTTTATCATTAATCAGGTTGTTTGACTTGATTTTTATATTTTTAAAATTACTTGTTTTCCCAAAATAATCTCCTTGCTTTTTATTATTAATCAATACATTAATAACCTTGTCTAAATATTTTTTATTATTTTCTAATGCTGTTTTGGCTATTATTTTATCTAAAATTTTTCGCCGAGCAGATTTAGTTACTTGAGGCACATTGTTTTTCATTTGTTTAGCAGGAGTATTGGGTCGAGGAGAGTATTCAGCAATATAAGCCATATCAAATTTTGCGCATTTCATTAATCTAGCTGTTTGTTCAAATTGTTGTTTGGTTTCTCCAGGAAAACCCACTATAATGTCAGTTGAAATACAGATATTGGTTACTTGATTGCGAGCGTGAGTTATTATTTTTTTATATTGCTCTATGGTATAGCCTCTGTTCATTTTGTCTAATATTTCATTATTACCTGATTGAACTGGTAAATGCAGGTATTCTGTAATTTTTTCGTTATTAGCCATGACATTAATTAGTTTATTAGAGATGTCTTTAGGGTGTGATGTTAGAAATCTTAGCCAAAATTTTTTCGGCAACTTTGAGATAAGTTTTAGTAATTTAGGAAAATCAATGTTTTTATCTTTATATGAATTCACATTTTGACCTAGTAATGTTATTTCTTTGGTGTCTGATTCAAGCAAATCTTTTATTTGTTTTATTATTGTTTTGTAATCCTTGCTTATTTCCCTGCCTCTAGTATATGGGACAACGCAATAAGTACAAAAATTATTACAACCAGTCATAATTGGAACATATTTTGATGCCTTAGAAGTTTTAGTGTGTTCACATATATTGTTAATGTTTTTGTTTGGTAATATTTCTTTAAGTTGTTCAAGTTTGTTAATATTTAAAATTAAGTTAAATTTTTGGCTTAACTTTTTTTTATCAGCTGGCAAAACACAGCCAAATAAAATTTTAATTTGATTCTTTTTTTGAAGTCCTTGTTTTTGAAGCAATCCAAAAACTCTATTAACAGCAGATTGTCGAACAGAGCACATATTCACTATGATTATATCAGATTGTTCAAGTGTCAAAGATGGTTTGAGGCCATGTTCTTGAAGCATTGCTTTTATTTTAATTGAGTCATTTTCATTCATTTGGCAGCCAAAGGTGATAATATGATATTTCATATGTTTGTTGATATTTGTTTGAAATAATTTAAAAAATAATTAATATCTCTTTTTGTATATTATTTATTAGAATTCAGTAAGAATAACAATAACCAAACATTTCTTGGTTTTTTTGTTTGGTTATTGATTATTGTTTACTTCATCTATTCTGCTTACTGGGTTTGTTGAGGAATTTATTTGTATCTTGTATCTTGTTTCGCGGTTGGCTTGCAAAGGATTTTTAGAAGAAAAAGATTTATGAGAGATTATTGGAGTTTGTTTTTAATTCTATCCCAAATCCCCCCTGTTGAACTTTTTGTTTTATTAAACTCTTTTTCAACCCTGTTATCATTAAACTCTTTTTCAACCCTGTTATCATCAAAATCCATTCTTTTTATATTCCTATATTCTTCCTCAAGCTTATTAATGGTTTTAGGTAAATTTTTGATTGGCACAAGTTTTTTAATCAAAGTATTTTTTTCTATTTTGGATGCTTGTTGTTTAATTTGTTGAATTTTTTCATTTGAAAGGTCAAGGTTTTTTAGAAATGGCATTAGTTCGTCTGTTGTTATTTGTTCCTTGTTTTTTAGTTTTTCCTTCCAAATTTTTTCTAATTCTTTAATTTCTTTAGCAGGTAGTATTTTCTGTTTTATTAATTTATTAGTTTCTATTTGAACTTGATTATTAATAATTTCATTGTTTTTCTCTTTAATCCTTTCAAAAATGGCAGGAGTTCTTTTTTCTATTTCCCTTTTGAGATCAACTTGATTAGTAATGCGCTCTTCCATTATTTGCAATCTGTTGGGATTATTTATTTCTTTTATTTTTCTATTTATTTTAACTGCCTGTTTATTCATTATATATTCTCTTGCTTCACCAGCAGGAATAAACTCTTTGATTAATTCAATTTGTTCAGGCCTATCTCCTGATATTCTTTCTAAAATCATTTCTCTCTGTTCTTTGTTTTTAACATTTTTAATTCTGGTTTCCATTTCATTGATTGATTTTTCTTTCATTTTTTTGAAAAATTCTTGTTTATCCTCTGGAATTATTTTTTCAATTTCTTTAAAAACTTCAAATTGTTTAACATCTTTTATTTCGCTCATTTCTTTAAAAATTTTTTCTTGTTTCTCAGGCGTTTTGGCATTGGCCATTTTTTCCTTAAATTTATTAAAAGTTTTATTTTTAATCTCAATAACTTTTTCAATAACTTCAGGAGATAAATTATTCTCTAACTCTTTTACAATACGAAGGTCTTCCATTCGCCCTTCCTCTAAATGACGGAAAAATTCTTGTTTATGTTCTTTTGTCTCGAGTTTTTTTATCTTTTCTTCGATTTGTTCAATGGCTTGTTCTTTTGCTTTAGCCATTTCTTGGCGAATATTCTCTGGAACTTCGAGGTGATTAATGTCATCAATAATTTTTAAGTGTTGAATTTTGTCTCCGCCAGTATATTTAATATATTGATTAAACCTCTCTCTTTGGCTTTGTTCCATTTTTTCTAAATCATTGCCTAATTTTTCAAGTGTTTTTTTCTGAATATTTTTAATGATTATTTTTCTTTCTTCAGGCATTTTATCTTCGATTGCTTTAAGGATTTCGAGGTTTTTAAAATTTTTAAATTCGCTAGCTGTTTGATTTTTAATCATTAGGTTTATTTTGCCTTCAATTTTTTCAGGCTCTACAGAGTTTTCAATTGTTTTGGCAAGGTGCTTAATGCCATTTTCTTTAAGTTTGATTATCCTTTCGGTCATAACAGGTTTTAATTTGTTGGCTATGCCTTCAATTAAGTTTTGGTGTTGAAAAGAATTCTTGATTATTTTATCTTCAAATTCTAAAACCTTATCAATGTCTTGCTTTGATGCTTTTTTAATCACATCAGAGGCATTGGCTATTTGTTCATTATATTTGGTTATGCTTTTGATTACTAATTCATGATTATCTTCTTTGTTAGCCATTTTTTTAGCTTCAATCAATTGCTCATTAGCATATCTTAATTGGAGGTTGGCTTTTTTAATAGGGTTAAAGGTGAAAGCAGTTCTTGTTCCTCTCCAAAAGTTTTTAAAAGTATATAATCTACTGGTTGGTAGTATCTTTTGCTTTTTAATGCCAAGGATATCAGCTGTTATGTTTTGGTCTTGAACAACTTCTACAGAGGATTGTTTGTCTGTTTTCAGTAGAGTTTCCTCAACCGCCTCTGTCAAAATTTTTTCTTCTATTGTTTTTACTTCTTGCTCAACTGGTTCTGTTAAAGTAGTTGGTGTTATGGCTGAATTTGGTTCAAGTGTTTCTGTTGCTTGAGCTTGTGCTATTGCATTTGGTAATAAAAATAATAGCAAAGCAAAGCCAATATTTAAAATAACTAGGATTTTGTTTGATTTGTTCATAAAGTTTTATTTTTAATTTGTTTTAATATTTTGCTAATAAATTGTTTTAGTGTTAATTTGATAATTTTTCCTCCTCTTGTTCTTATATTTAAAAATCGTCCTTTGGTTTCCTTGTCCCCAATAACAAGAATATATGGAATTTTTTGTTTGGTAGCTTTTCTGATTTTATATGAAATTGTTTCATTTAATGTGTCTATTTGCACTTTAATATCTTGTGCTTCTAACTCTTTTGCTAACGCACTAGCTGCTTTTTGATGTGTTTTTCCTACCGGGGCAATATATACTTGGATGGGGGATAGCCAGACAGGGAAAGCTCCTGTATAATGTTCGATTAAAATTCCTATAAATCTTTCCAATGACCCAAGCAAAGCTCTGTGTATCATAATTGGTTCTTGTTTCTTGCCCTTATCATCAATATAGCATATATTAAACTTTTGAGGAAGGTTAAAATCAACTTGAATAGTAGTGCATTGCCACTCCCTGCCAATAGAGTCTTTTATTTTAATATCAATTTTTGGTCCATAAAAAGAACCTCCTTGTTTGTCTATTTCAAATTTTATGTCCTGTTTTTTTAATGCTTTTTTAAGGGCTCTGATTGATTTGTTCCAGTTTGGTTGAGAGCCAACAAATTTTTTAGGTTGAGTTGAAAGGCAAATCTTATACTCTTTAAATCCAAAAATTTTTAATAATTTTAAGGCGAATGAAATTGTTTTAGATATTTCTTCGTCTAATTGATCTTTGGTGCAAAAAATATGGGCATCATCTTGTGTAAATCCTCTTACTCTTGTAATCCCATGTAAAACACCTGATTTTTCATAGCGATATACGGTCCCGAGTTCAGTGTAACGAACTGGCAAGTCACGATAACTTCTTATTTGATTTTGGAAAATAGCAATATGAAAAGGGCAATTCATTGGTTTTATTTGATAATCCTCTTTGGCTTCTTTGTCAGTTTCTTTTAAGTGCATAACAGGGAACATGTCTTCTCTATAAAAATCATTATGCCCTGATGTTTCCCAAAGATTTAATTTAGCAATATGAGGAGTACTTACTAGTTGGTATTTATTTTTCATATATTCCTTAAGAATATAATCTTCAATTGTTTTTTTTAAGATAGCTCCTTTTGGGTGCCATAAAACTAATCCAGGGCCAATATTTTCATTTATTTGAAATAAATCTAATGCCTGCCCTATTTTTCGGTGGTCTCTTTTGGCAGCTTGTTCTAATTTGGTAATATGTTTTTTAAGGTCATCTTTAGTTTTGAATCCAATTCCATATATTCTAGTAAGCATTTTATTTTTTTCACTACCCCTCCAATATGCTCCAGCTATTTTTGATATTTTAAAAGACCCTAAATCTTTGGTGGTTTTTACATGAGGGCCTTTACAAAGATCTATAAAATTACCTAATTTATAGATAGTAACAAATTCTTGTTTATCTGCTTTGCCTGTTATTTTTGTTGTTCCTCGTTTGCTTATGTCTTCTAATAACTCTATCTTGTATGGTTGTTTTGTTTGATTAAATAATTTTATAGCTTGAGGAATACTCAATTTCTTTTTTTCAAATGGTAATTTTTGTTTTATCATTTTTTTCATTGTGGTTGTGATTTGTTTGAGATCTTCAGATGTTATTTTTTCTTTAACATCAATATCATAATAAAACCCGTTTTCAATTGTAGGCCCAATGCCAAATTTTGCTGCTGGAAATAATTCCAAAATAGCAGCCGCCATTAAATGACTGGTTGAGTGCCTGATTGTATCTATTGAATATCTTATTTTTTTATTCATTATTTTTAATAGTAATTTTTATTTTGTTTATATTCTTTGGCATTTGTTTTGTAATTATGGGTGGCCATAATTTTATTTTTACTTCTTTAATTTTTTCCATTTCCTCAAGCATTGTTTTTATTTCATTTTTTGAAAGATTAGCAAAGTTTGTTGGTTGTAATTCTGGGTGGCTGGAATTGATTACAGTATATCCACGTATTTGTGTTTCTAGAATACCCCATCGTTCAGATGGGTCATAATCTATTAATCTATAAGACAGACTACTTGATTCATAGGCAGCTAATTTTTCTCCATAAGGCATGGCTTGTTTTAATAATAAAATTGCGAAATCAAGTAAATCAGCTTCGTCAAAGGCTACTGCTCCTATGCTCATTTTTATGATTGCATTGAATTCAGTTTTGTTCTCAAGGGCTTGAGCATCAACCTCTTCTTTTATTATTTTGTCTTTATGAATTATCGTAAAATTATTTTTCAACAATTGCTCTTGTATCTCGTTTAACCCTCTAGAATATGCTTTCTCTTTTAATTTATTTAAGGCGTCATCAATGTCTTTCTGAAATATTGTGCCAGTCTCTAAAAACCCCCCTTTCATTGCTTGGGTGCTCTTAGCAGAGATGTTTGTTTTCAAAAAAGAGTTGCGGAGATTTGGAATTGAAAAAGAAGCTGGCTCTATATCATATTCTCCCCCTATTTTGTCAGCTCGGACTAATATATTTGTTTTTCCTCTAGCAGGGATTCGGATTTTATTTACTGCTCTAAATATTAACCCGGCTGGTGAAGCAAATCTTGTGCTGGCAACAAAATTAATAGTATTCCATGTGTTATTACTTAATGTAATTTCTCCTTCACTAAATCCTTTTTCAGTTGATGTGCCAGTCACTTTTGTGTTAGATTTAACTTCTTGAATTGATTCAACTATTCTGCCTATTAGGGAAGTTTGGTCGCTTTTGGATAAGGATATGTCATTAATTTTTACTTCAAAATTTATATCAATTTCTGCTACTGTTGGAGTAATAATTATTTCAGCATATTGAGACATATTAAATAATCCCCAAAAGACACCAATACTAATTAAAATAGTTGAGAAAAGAAATGAATATCCAATTTTATTTTGAGGTGAAATATAAATGCGAGGCATGTTTTATGATTTTAATAATAAATCGTCTAAAATGTCTTTATTTACTTGTTTAATTTTGTCAGCAATTATTTTAATGCTACCATCTTTGGTTGAGAGGTGGCCAGAAATAGCCACTATCATATTTTCTTTTAAAGTGTCCTTATTTGCTTTTAAAAGATTTGGGAATATAATTGCTTCAATCTCTCCAGTAGTATCTTCTATTTTAGCAAAAAGCATATTTTCTTTAGAGTGTGTAACTATTTTTTTAATTTTTGTTATTATGCCAACTACTTTATGAGTATTTGAGTTAAAATTATTTTGAGTTTTTTTTGTTTCTTCAATTGTTTTTGAATATTTTTTAATAACTTTTTGATATTCTTTTAATGGATGAGACGAGAGAAATAATCCCAATAATTCTTTTTCCCATAAAAGTTTTTGTTGATGCTCAATAACAGGGTATTTTTTTAATTTTAAACTCATTTTAGAGCCAAAATTAATAATTTTAAATAAATTTTTTTGTCCGTTTATTTTTTCAGCCTGTTTTTTTCTAGCAAATTCTAATAATGTTTTTGTATTTTGAAAAAGTTGATTTCTTTCACCAAAACAATCCATGGCCCCACTCTTAATTAGACTTTCCAAGGATTTCTTATTTAGATTTCTTGTATTTACTCTGTCTAAGAAGTTTTCTAAATTTTGAAAAAGGCCATTTTCTTCTCTTTCATCTATTATTTCTTGAACAATTCCTTGACCAACATTTTTAATTGCTAGTAACCCAAATCGTATTTTATTATTTAGAACCGTAAAATTTTTGTAGCTTTCATTGATTTCTGGAGGCAAGACATTTATATCTATCTTCTTGGCTGATTCTATAATACTAGCCATTTCTTCGATGTTTTTTTGGTTTGATATTAACAAAGAAGCCATGAATTCAACCGGATAATTTGCTTTTAAGAAGGCAGTTTGATAAGCAATCATAGCATAACAAGCAGAATGACTCTTATTAAATGCATATTGAGCAAATGGCTCTATAAAAGAAAATATTTTTTCAGCTATGTTTTTGTCAATTTTATTTTTTATACACCCTTGAATGAATTTTATTTTCTGGTCTTTTAAAAGTTTTGGGATTTTTTTGCCAACGGCTTTTCTTAAAACATCTGCTTCTGAAAGAGTGAAGCTGGCAAGCTCTCTGACAATTTGTAATACTTGCTCTTGATAAACAGCAATGCCATATGTATTAGTCAGGATTGGCTTTAATTTTGGGTGGATGTATTCAATTTTTTTCCTACCATTTTTTCTGGCAATATATTCAGGAATTAATTCCATTGGACCGGGGCGATATAGGGCCACGATTGAAATAATGTCATCCAAACAATTTGGTTTTAATTGTTTTAAGTAACGCCTCATGCCATCGCTTTCTAGTTGAAACACTCCTTTTGTATTAGCTTTTTTCAAGATTGAAAATGCTTTTTTATTAGTGAGAGAGATTTTATTAATGTCAATGTTTATATTTTGTGTCTTTTTTAAAATTTTGATTGTATTTTCTATGATAGTTAGATTTTTTAATCCTAAAAAATCCATTTTAAGTAATCCAATATCTTCTACAGCATGCATTTCATATTGAGTTATTATTGTTTTTTCTTTTTTAACTGAAACATCATATTGGATTGGAGTATATTCGGTTAAAGCTTGTGGAGAAATAACTAGTCCGCAAGCATGTTTTGAAGCATGTCTTATAGTGCCTTCTAATCTTTTAGCAGAGTCAATGATTTCTTTTGCATCTGGGGTTGATTGATAAAAATTTCTAAGTTCATCAGATATTTTTAAAGAATTAGTTAAGGTTTCGCCCATTGGTATCATTTTGGCCAGTTTATCACAAAAAGAATACGGGAAATCAAGCACCCTGCCCACATCTCTTATGGCAGCTCTTGAGGCCATTGTTCCAAAAGTAATAATTTGAGCAACATGGTCTCGACCATATTTTTCTTCTACATATTGAATAACTTCATCTCTTCTAGTGTCAGCAAAATCAAGGTCAATATCAGGTGGAGAGATTCGGTCTTCAGTCATAAACCTTTCAAAAAGTAAGCCATATTCTAAGGGGTCAATACTTGTAATGCCTAATAAAAAAGAAATAATAGAGCCAGCCGCAGATCCTCTACCAGGGCCTATAACAATTTTATTTATTTTTGCCCAATTAACAAAATCTTGTACAATCAGAAAATAAGAAGAAAATCCTGTTTTACTGATTATTTCTAACTCATGGGACAATCTTTTTTTTATTTGTTTTAGAAATAAAGCAGTTGTTTTAGGATATTTTTTGGGAATATTTTTTTCACATAATTCTTTTAAAAATTCATCTTCTGTTTTTCCTTTTGGTAAAGAGAAGTAGGGGAGACGCGGTTTTCCAAGATCAATTTCAACATTGCACTGTTTGGCAATTTTCATAGTATTTTTTAATGCCTCAGGATATTTTTTCATTTTTTTGGCCATTTCTTCTGGAGAATGTAGGCAGTAGTTTTCCCCTAGCATGGATAGACGGTTTTTGTCGTTTATTTTTTTCTTGGTTTGAATACAAAGCAAGATGTCTTGTATTTTATCGTCTTCTTTTTTTATGTAATGAACATCGGCTGAAGCAACTAGTTCAAGTTTATGTTTGCTTGCTAATTTTTTAAGAGTTTTATTGACTATTTCTTGCTTTGATAGGGTTGGGTGATGCTGAATTTCTAGATAAAAATTTTTCTTACCAAAAATAGATATATATTTTTTGATGGCTTTATTTGCCTTGGCTAGTTGTTGGTTGATTATCATTTGAGGAACTTCTCCTTGTAAACATCCGCTTAGAGCAATTATTCCTTGTGAATGTTTTTTTAGAACCTGATGGTCAATTCTTGGTTTGTAGTAAAATCCTTCTAAGTGAGCGATTGAAGTTAGTTTTAAAAGATTTTTATATCCTTGATTATTTTTTGCTAGCAAAGTAATATGATATCTATTTTTTCTAGTTTTTGAATGCAATCCATCAGGCGCTAAATATGCTTCTAATCCAATGATTGGCTTAATGCCAGCTTGTTTTGCTTTTTGATAAAATTCAATAGACCCATACATTACTCCATGATCAGTTAGGGCAATGGATTTCATTTTAAATTTTTTTGCTTGAGCAATTAATTCATCTATTTTAGATAGTCCGTCTAAAAGAGAGTAATGGCTATGAACATGAAGATGAGTGAACATAATTTAAATTCTTGGTTATTTTTTTTTATTATTCTTTTGCTTGTTTGGTTTAAATAAATCTAGAATTGTTCTTAAAACCCCACTAATTATAGGAGAGATAAGCTTGTTCTTTGCTTTTATGCTTGTTTCTTTAATTATGGCTGACATTTGAGTCAAATTTTTTGAAAATTTAGCCATTCTAAAAACAATTAAAATAAGAGCAAATAGAAGAATAATTACTAAAATACCAATACTAATGAACATTATACTTCCTGATGCATAAAAAAAATTTTGAATAGTCATAAAATAATATTTTATATTTATTTATTTTTTATTTTACACAAAAAAATAGATTTAGCCAACCCTATTATGTTGTTGCATAAAATTATTAAATACATTAAAATAATAAAAGTATAAAATTAATATAAAGATGAGAAATTTAACAGACAAACAACTTGAATTTGCTAGGTGGTACTTAAAACAAAAAAATAAGTTTTATAAAATTATTATTATTGTTTTGGTTTTTATAAATTTAATTATCTGGGGAATTGCAATTTATCAAGTAGTATATTTTTTCAAGACAGAAGAGCTTAATAAGCAAAACCTAAAAGCATTAACCACGGATTTGATTGATTTTAGTAAAGTAAATGAATATATTGCCCCCAATGATTTGGTTATAAATAAAAAAACAATTATTACTAATGACAGAATTTTTTATGATTTTATTGCACTGATAAACAATCCTAATAAAAAATGGAGAGTGGCTTCCTATGAATATTATTTTTCTTTTAATGGGAAGCAAACAGATATTAAAAAAGATTTTATTTTGCCAAATCAAGAAAAATATATTTTTAGTTTTAATCAGCCGGGGGATTTAAACGGGCAAGATTTTGAAATTAATATTTCAAATATTAATTGGAAGAGGGTGAGACCAACTGAACTTAAATTATTAGAAATATTAGATAAAATAGAAATTAAAGATGTTGATTTAATTTATTCTATTCCAGAGGGTAGTACAAAAGCATTGCCTAGTGTTTTTTTTAATGTTAAAAATAATTCTATTTATGATTTTTACGAAATTGATTTTATAATTGCTTTGTATAGTGGAAAAAAAATAGTAGGGCTTAATGCCTTGCCAGTTAAAAAAATAATGACACAACAATCTAAATCAATGGACTTTGTCTGGAAAAATATTCCAACTTCTACTAGTATAGATGTTCGTCCAAGCATTAATCTTTTTGATGAGACAATTTTTGTCCCAGTAATATAAATTTTTTTATGATAAATTTATCAAAAATAAAACGATTTGATATCGTTTTGTTTGCTTCAATGATGATTATTATTATTATTAGTTTAACCATATTATATAGTTTATCGTTAGAAAATGATAATTCTATTCAATTAAGTTATTTTAATAGACAATTCATTTTTTTTCTTATTGGCCTGGCCTTGTTTTTAATAATTTCATTTACTGATTACAGGCTTATTAAATTAGTTTCTTTTTTTATTTACATTTTAGCCATTTTGTTGTTGATTTTTGTTTTTTTTGCTGGGCAAAATTTTAGTTGGATAAATTTAGGATTTGCTTATTTTCAGCCAGCTGAGTTAGCAAAAATAGCAGCCATTTTAATGTTGGCAAAATTTTGGCAGAAATCGAAAAAAGCAGTTAATACCATGGATATGGTTTTTAGTTTTGTAATAGTATTGCCATTAATATATTTAATTATTAAACAGCCAGATTTTGGCTCAGCCATGGTAATAGTATTTATTTGGTTGGGCATATTTCTTTTAAGAGAAGAAGATAAAAAGAGAATATTTGGACTATTTTTAATTATGATTCTTTTGGCTGCTTCTATTTGGCTCTTTTTTTTACAGGACTATCAAAAACAACGCATTTTAACTTTTGTTAACCCAGACAGTGATCCGCTTGGCAGTAGTTACCAAGTATCACAGTCAATAATAGCAGTTGGCTCTGGTAAGATTTTGGGAAGAGGGTTTGGACTTGGCCCTCAATCGCAATTAAATTTTCTGCCAGCTGGTCAGACAGATTTTATTTTTTCAGTAATTGCAGAAGAATTTGGTTTACTTGGTTCATTGATTTTAATATTATTTTATATTATTCTTTTGTATAAAATAATAAAAATTAGCACACAAGTATATGATAATTTTAGCATGATAATATGTTTGGGAACTGTTTTATATTTTTTTATACAAATAATTTTAGTGATTGGCATGAACATAGGTCTTGCTCCAGTAGTGGGGTTGCCATTGCCTTTAGTTAGTTATGGAGGTAGTTCTTTATTGGTAAGCATGTTATTAATAGGTATTATTGAGAGCATAGTGATTCATCAACCCTTTACAAAAAATAAAAATACTATAATATTATGATATGTTAAATTTAAAATTAAAAACAAGAAAAATCATCGGAAAAAAAGTAAAAGAATTAAGGAACAATGAGATTATTCCAGCTATAATATATGGTCATGGAATTGATTCAATTAATGTTCAGATGCCTTATCTTGATTTTATTAAAATCTATAAACAAGCAGGGCAAAGTAGCTTGTTAGACTTAGAAGTTGATTCAGGGGGCAAACAAATCAAAAAAATGAAGGCCTTGGTTTATGACATTCAGTATAATCCTGTGACGAGTAAAATAAGTCATGTAGATTTTTATAAAACCAAAGCAGGGGAGAAATTAAAAACAGAAATAGAATTAAAATTTATAGGAGAAGCCCCGGCAATCAAAAATTTAGGAGGAATTTTGGCAGTTGTGCTTGATAAAATTGAAGTAGAATGTTTGCCAGAAGATTTGATTCACGAAATAGAAGTAGACATGACAGGACTATCTACATTTGAAGATGTAATCAGGATAAAGGACTTAAGTATTCCAGAGAAATTAAAAACATTACAAGACGAAGAAAGCATGGTTGTTCAAATTGAAAGACCTAAAAAAGATAAACCCAAGGAAGATGAACCCAAAGAAGATGAACCAGTCGAAGGGGCTGACAAAAAAGAAACAGCAGATGACAAAGCAGAAGAATCAAAACAAAAAGAATAAAATAAATATGAATAAAATATTTAAGGGTTTAATTTTGTTTGTTTTACTTATTTTATTATCAGCTTGCCAATCAAATGACCAAGCAGTTGTTATTGCTCCAGAATCAATTGACATTATAACTAAAGAATCATCCAGTAAAGAGTTGGATGATTTTGTTTTACAAGAAAATCAAGGATTATCTGTAGCAATCATGGTTGACAACTTTAAGGATTCTAGGCCATTAAGTGGAATCAGTGATGCTAAGATTGTTTACGAGGCGCCAGTTGAAGGGGGTATTACGCGATTATTAATGCTTTTTCAGTTTAATTCTTTGCCTGACAAAATTGGTCCAGTTCGGTCTGCTAGGCCTTATTTTATTGATTGGGCTGACGAATACGAAGCATTGTTTATTCATGCAGGAGGAAGTCCAATAGCTTTAGCCAATATTAAGCAAGATATTTATTCAATTTATGATTTAAATGAGATTAGCAGTAATGGAAATTATTTTTGGCGTGACTGGCAAAGACAAGAGCCACATAATTTATACATTTCAGCAAATTCTATTGAGAATTTTGTTGTTAATGAAAATATTGACAAAGAAATCAAACAAGAATTTATGTCATGGAAGTTTAATGATAATTTACAACCAGATTCTGTTAATGAAGATTTTTTTTATGATTCTAATGATGCGACTTATGCATTGAGGATTGATTATAAAGAACCAGTTGTTTGGGAATTTAATAATGACATTGGAGGATATTTAAGATATCAGAATAATGATATTTTTTTAAGTGATAGCGATGAGCAGATAGTTGTCAAGAATATAGTTGTTCAAAAAACAGACATGGTTGTGTTTGATGAAATTGGCAGAAAGCGCATTAAGACAGTTGGTTCTGGTGATGCAGTTGTTTTTCAGCATAATAATATTATACAAGCTACTTGGAAGAAAGAAAAAGATTTAGACAGAACAAGATTTTATAATAAAAAAAGCCAGGAAGAAATAGAGTTTGCTCCTGGTCTTATTTGGATAGAGATTGTGTCAAATAATCACGAGTTAATGTATTAGTTATTAGTCGTTGGTCATGGCCTTTATTATGGGAGAGATTTCTCCATCTAAAATATTTTCAATGCCATGCCATGATTTTTTTATTCTATGGTCAGTAACTCTGTCTTGTGGAAAATTATATGTTCTAATTTTTTCAGACCTGTCTCCGCTTTTAACTTGAGACGATCTTTTTTCTTTTATTTTTGCTAATCTTTGTTCTTCTTTTAGTGCTAATAGTTTTGAGCATAACATTATCATTGCTTTTTCTTTGTTTTGTTTTTGAGACCTTTCGTCTTGGCAAGACACAATTATATTTGTGGGTATATGAGTTATTCTAACAGCTGTCTCATTTTTTTGAACATTTTGTCCGCCATGTCCTGATGCTTTAAATAAATCTGTTTTTAAGTCTTTGGGGTCTATTTTTACATCAATTTTGTTAGCTTTAGGGAGGACAGCTACAGAGGCGGCTGAAGTATGTAATCGATTGTTTTTTTCTGTGTCAGGCACTCTTTGAACTCGATGTATCCCGCTTTCATTTTTTAATAATGAAAAAACATTGGTTCCGTTGATTTCAAATATTACTTCTTTAAATCCTTTTATACTTGTTTTGTTTGATGAAATGATTTTAGTTTTCCAAGCCATTTTTTCAGCAAAGCGAGAATACATTCTAAATAAATTAGCAGCAAATAAAGCTGCTTCTCCTCCTCCTGTGCCAGCCCGAATTTCCATTATAATATTTTTGTTATCCATATCAGATTCTTCTTGTGATCCTTTGTTTATTTGTTTGGTTATTTTATTTTTTTCTTTTACTAATTCATCTATTTCAATTTTGGCTAGCTCAATCATGTCTTGTTCAAAATCACTAGATGACAAAATTTCTTCTGTTTTTTTTATTTTTTCATCTATATCTTTTATTTCTAATAGTTTTGTTAAAATTTTTTTTGATTGATTATATTCTTGTGATATGCTTTTTAGCTTTTCTTGATTATTATAAATTTGAGGATCTTGTAATTGATCCTCTAATTTTTTTACTAATTCTTTAATTTTTATTATTTTGTCCATTGATTGGGTTTAGTTTGTCTTTTCACGGACTTTTTTTGTCTTTTTTTTCTCAATAATTTTTTTAGATTTTTGAGCTATTTTTTCAAATCTTTCTAATCGGCCAGCAGTATCAATAAATTTTTGTTTGCCAGTAAAAACAGGATGGCAGGCAGAACATATTTCAACAGAAATAGTTGGTCTGGTAGAGCCAATAGAAAATTTGTTTCCACAACCACAAGTTACTTGGGCTTTTTTGTAATATTTTGGTTGAATATTTTTTTTCATAATAAAATTATTTTAACATATTAAAAAAAAATAGCAAGTGTTTATTTGCTTTTTTTAAAATCATGTGGTATAATAATTTTTACTTAAAACATTTTAATATTTAATATAATACTTTATGATAAAAATTCCTTCTGTTTCAGATTTACTAAAATCAGCCGTACATATTGGTCACAATACGGCCAAGTATCATCCTAAAATGTCTGATTATATTACTGGGACAAAAAACACAATTCATATTATTGATTTGGAAAAAACTGAAGAAAAATTAAAGCAAGCACTTGATTTTGTGGCTAAAGCAGCTAAACAGGGTAAAAATTTTTTATTTGTGGGCACCAAGCCCTTGGCTAGAGATATTATTGTTAAACATGCTAAAGAATTGAAAATTCCTTACATTGATCAGCGGTGGCTAGGAGGAACTTTTACTAATTTCCCAACTATTCATAAATTAATTAAAAAGTTTAATACAATGAAGCAAGACAAACAAGCAGGCAAGTGGGAGAAATATACGAAGAAAGAAAGATACGAAATGTTAAAAGGATTGGATAGAATGAAAGCAAAAATTGAAGGAATTAGTTCATTAGAACAAAGGCCAGATGTTATTTACATAGTAGATATTGTTAGAGAAAAAATAGCCCTAAAAGAAGCAACCAAGTTAAAAATACCAATAATAGCTATTGTTGATACAAATGCTAATCCAGAATTGGTTGATTTTCCTATACCAGCTAATGATGACGCTATAAAATCAGTTGAATTAATAACAGGATTAATTACAGAAACAATCAAGCAAAATAAAACAAAATAAAAACATGGATTTAAAAGATATAAAAAAATTACGAATTAAAAGCGGAGTTGGTATAGTGGAGTGTCAAAAAGCATTAATAAAATCCAAGGGTGACTTTGATAAAGCTTTTGAATTGCTTCGCAAGCAAGGAGAAAAAATTATTGCTAATAGACAGGCAAAATCTACTAATAATGGAATTATTGAGGCCTATATTCATTTAAATGGGAAAATAGGAGTGTTAATTGAATTGGCCTGTGAAACAGATTTCGTAGCTAAAAACAAAGAATTCAAAGATTTGGCTCATGATTTGGCAATGCAAGTAGCTGCTCTTAGTCCTCAATGGATTAATAAAGAAGATGTTCCAGAACAAGTAATTAAAAAAGAAAAAGAAATATACCTAGAAGAGATTGACAAAAGTAAATCAAAGCCAATTCAGGCTAAAATAATAGATAGTAAATTAGAGAGCTTTTATAAAGAGTCTTGTTTAATGGGGCAGGCATTTATTAAAAATAGTCAGATTAGTATTAATGATTTAATGCAAGACAAAATATCAAAACTTGGAGAGAATATTAAAGTCAAAAAATTTACAAGATTCGCAATCTAAATAAATGGTAATTATTTCAGCACAATTAGCTTCTTGGGACTCTAAGACAAGCAAGTTTAACAAGATAAGAGGGGATGATGATATTGATCCAGATTGGTTAGAAATCAATGATAAAATTATTGTCAAGCATAAATCAAATACAGATTTAATGACAGTAATAAAAATTGAGGAGTCAAAAGACAAAAACATAAAACCAGCAGAATATAATGGTTTTATTTTAAGAAAAGCTACTGAGGCAGATATGGCCAAGGATAATAGTAAAAACAAGAATAAACAGTCAGTAATTAAGCAAGCTCAATCCATGGCAGATAAAAGAAAATTATCAATAAGAATTGTTGATATTTTATTTTCTTTTGATGGTAGCCGAATTGTTTTTGCTTTTGTGTCAAAATCCAGGGTTGATTTTAGAAAATTGGTTCAAGATTTAAGTAAAAAATTTTTCAAATCAATTAGAATGCATCAGGTTGGTGCTAGACAAGAAGCACAAACAGAGGGGGATATTGGTTGTTGTGGGAGAACCCTTTGTTGCAAGGGTTTTTTGACGAAATTAGGGAATGTACCCATGTGCGCAATAGCAGACCAACAATTATCTCAAAGAGGAACAGCTAGGATGTCTGGAATTTGTGGCAGACTAAAATGTTGCCTTTCATACGAACAGGATGCTTATAAAGAATTGATGAAGAATATTCCCAAAATAGGAACAATAGTAAAGACAAAGGCAGGCAAGGGGAAGATTATTGAAAGAAGAATATTAAAAGGAACAGTTATTGTTGAAATAGATAATAAAAATGGTCAAAATAAAAGAATAGAGGTGTTAAATGAAAAAATTTAAATTTAAATTTGTGTTTATTTATGTTATACTAATATTAGTAATAATTTTTTCATATATTTATTTTCAAAATAATCAAGACAACAATCCCATGTCCATCAAACAAAATTTAAAAAAAGTTTTGCTAATCATCGCTGATAAAGGGTTCCAAGATATTGAATATCAAGATACTAGAGCAGCTCTTGAGCAAGGTAATGTTGATGTTTTTGTGGCTAGCCTTAATGGTGGTCAAGCAACTGGAAAATTTGGAACTGAGTTAGAAGTTGATGGAAAAATTGAAGATATTAACAATATAGATGAATTTAAAGCAATTATATTTATTGGTGGACCAGGAGCAGTAGATTATGTTGATAATTTATTAGTTAACAATTTAATAAATCAGGCTAACAATAAGCAGAAAATTATTGGAGCAATTTGTATTGCCCCTACAATTTTAGCTAAAGCAGGCATATTAAAAGGCAAGCAAGCGACTGTTTGGTCTGATGAATTAAACAAGGATGCTATTGAAATATTAGAACAAGCAGAGGCTGAATACATTGATGAGCCAATGGTTATTCATGGAAATATTATTACAGCTAACGGCCCAGCAGTTGCTTTTGATTTTGGTAAAAAAATAATTGAGAATTTAAAATAAAAAATTATGATTAAAATAGCTATAAATGGATTTGGGAGAATTGGCAGAGCTAGTTTTCGCATTGCCCTTAAATCAGACAAAGTAGAAGTGGTAGCAATTAATGATTTAGTTGATAACAAAACCTTGGCTCATCTTTTGAAATATGATTCTGTTTATGGGAAATTTGATGGTCAAGTAGATTTTAATGATGATAATCTTTATATTAATAATAAGCAAATTCCGGTTTCAAGTGTCAAAGATCCATCTGATTTGCCTTGGAAAAAGCTAGGCATTGATATTGTTTTAGAAAGCACAGGCAAATTTAACACAAAAGAATTGGCCAACAAACATATTAAAGCTGGAGCTAAAAGAGTTATTTTATCAGCTCCTCCTAAAGATGAATTCATCCCTATTTTTGTTTTAGGGGTAAATGAAGCTAAGCTTGATTTTAAAAATGATATTATTATTTCAAATGGTTCTTGTACTACTAATTGCATTGCTCCGGTTTTGAAGATTTTAAATAAAGAACTTGAAATTCTTAATTCATTTTTTACAACTATTCATGCTTATACAAGTAGTCAAAAAATAATAGATTTACCACATAAAGACTTGCGTAGAGCTAGAGCAGCTGATTTAAATATAATTCCAACCACTACTGGAGCTAGCAAGTCAGTAATTGCTGTTTTACCAGAATTAGCCACCAAACTGCACGGCCTGGCAGTTAGGGTGCCAGTGCCAATTGTTTCTTTAGTTGACATTGTTTGTCTGGTTAACCAATCAACCACAATTGATAATATTAATAATGTATTAAAAAATGCTAGTGAGCAAAAAATGAAAGGCATTATAGATGTTAGTTATGAACCACTTGTTTCTTCTGACTTTATAGCCAATCCATATTCGGTCATAATAGATGGATTGGCAACTAATGTAAATGACAATTTAATAAAATTAATTTTATGGTATGACAATGAATATGGTTATGCTAGTAGGTATGTTGAGATGGCAGAATATGTTGGTAGACACATTTCTTAATTTTTTGTTATTAAAATGAATGAAATCAAGCAAGACATTATTAGTATTATAAAAAAATCATTGGCCCTGCCAAGTAATTTTGAATATAAGTTTGAAATTCCCCCTGATATTAATTTGGGGGATATTTGTTTATCTTGTTTTGTTTTGGCAAAAATTATCAAGAAGTCACCAGCAAAATGTGCAGCAGATTTGTCATTAAAAATAAACAAGCAAATTAAAGCAAATAAAAAGACACTTTTAATTAGGACTGAAAACAAGGGGCCTTATTTGAATTTTTTTATTGATAAAGAAAAATGGTTTAAGTTGACTGTTCAGGCCATCAACAAGGCTAAGCAAAAATTTGGTAATGCCAAAGTAGGCAAAGACAGGAGGATTTTAATTGAGTATTCAGCCCCCAATACTAATAAACCGCAACACTTAGGGCATTTAAGGAATAATTTCATTGGCATGGCAATGGCTAATTTTTATTTTGCTACTGGTTATGATGTTGTTAAAATTAACTTGATTAATGACAGGGGGATACATATTTGTAAATCAATGCTTGCTTATGATAATTGGGGGGAAAACAAAACCCCTGAATCAACTAAAACAAAAGGCGATCATTTTGTGGGAAAATATTATGCTTTATTTGAAAAAATGGCTATTAAAAATCCAGAATTATTAGATCAGGCACAGGAAATACTTGAAAAATGGGAGGCAGGGGACCAGAGAATTATATTATTATGGCAAAAAATGAATAAATGGGCTTTGGATGGTATTAAAGAAACATATCAAAGAATTGGAGTAAGTTTTGATAAATGGTATTTTGAAAGTGATATTTATAAATTAGGAAGACAAACTATTTTAAAAGCATTAAAAAAAGGACTTTGTTATCAGCGAGAGGACAAGGCAATTGAAATAGACTTGATAAAAGATAATCTTGACAAAAAGGTCTTGATAAGACCGAACCAGACAACTGTTTATTTGACGCAAGACATTGCTTTGGCTCAAAAAAAATACAAGGATTTTACTCCTCATAAGTCAATTTATGTGGTTGCTTCAGAACAAGATTATTATTTTAAAGTTTTATTTAGAGTTTTAGAAATATTTGGATTTAAGTGGGCTCAAGATTGCGAGCATCTTTCTTATGGCATGGTTTTTTTGCCAGAAGGCAAAATGAAATCAAGGCAAGGGATTGTGATTGATGCTGATGATATTATTGATAAAATGAACCAACTGGCCAAGACAGAGGTTTTGAAAAGAAATCCTGATATCACGCCGATAGATGTTTCTAAAAGAGCAGACAAAATTGCTCTGGCAGCTTTAAAATTTTTCTTTCTTAAGTTTTCGCCCAAACATAGTGTTAATTTTAATCCAGTAGAATCAATTTCTTTTGAAGGTGACACCGGACCATATGTCTTATACACTTATGCTAGAATAAAATCAATAATCAGAAAAGATAAACCAGCTGATGAAGAAATAATGAAAAAAATTGATTATTCTTTATTAAAAAACAAACAAGAAATAGAATTATTAAAATTATTATCTTTATTTGAAGATACTATTGCTAAAGCAAGACAAGAACATAATACAGGCATTTTGGCAAATTATTTATTAAAAATATCACAAAAGTTTAACGAGTTTTATCATCAGCATAAAGTATTAAAAGCAGGATTTGAAGTAAAAAAAGCGCGGATAGAGTTAATCTTGGCCGTAGCACATGTTATTAAAAAAGGGTTAATTTTGCTGGGCATAGACACTTTAGAAAAAATGTAACCATCTCCCACCCATTTACCTCCTTATTAGTCCTTGTTAGGTCCACCCCCTAACAATCTTAATAAAAATTGTTAAGACAATTAATATATAATTATGGAAAATAAAAAAAGAATAATTTTGTCTTTAGGAGGGTCTTTGGTTGTGCCAGGAGATATTGATGTTAGTTTTTTGAAAAAATTTAGGAAATTCATTTTAGGATTATTAAGCCAGGGATATAAAATTGTCATCATTGTTGGAGGAGGGAATACTAGTAGAAAATATAATGCTGCGGCAAGAAAAATAACCAAACCAAAGAACATTGACTTGGATTGGTTGGGAATTGCTTCTACTAGAGTAAACGCAGAATTAGTCAGAGTTCTTTTGGCTAAACATGCTTATAAAGATGTTTTAAGCGACCCAAGTTCATTGCCATCCAGGATTTCAAAGCCATTAGTAATTGCTTGTGGCTGGAAACCAGGTTGTTCGACTGACAAAGATGCTGTTTTATGGGCAGATAGTTTCAAGGCAAAGGAGATTATTAATTTAAGTGATATTGACTTTGTTTATGATAAAGACCCAGATAAATATAAGCAGGCCAAGCCAATTAGAAATATTAACTGGACGGATTTTTTGAAAATTGTTGGGACAAAGTGGTCGCCAAGGAAATCAGCTCCATTTGGTCCGTTGGCTTCAAAAATTGCTCAGCAGCTCGGCTTAAGGGTTATTATTTTAAATGGCCAGAAAATCAATAATTTCAAAAATTATTTACAAGGCAATCAATTTAAAGGAACAATCATAGAATAGTTGTGGAGAAAATATTTGACAAATAAATTTAATTATTTTAAAATTATATTAGTCGTAGACAGTGGGCGCTTGTTAAAGCTTAATTAAATGCCTCCCTAGACAAACAAAAATATTTTATTTTATTTTTTGGGTCTGCGATTGCGCAGATTTTTTAAATTATTAATTATAATTTTTATGGCAAAAACAATACAACAAAAAGCAGGTATTATTAAAGAATTGGAAGACAAATTAAATAAGACAAAAAATTTTGTTTTAATTGATTATTATGGAATAAAGGCAAATGATATTAATAATTTGAGACAATTGTTAAAAAATAGTTCTTGTGAATATTTGGTAACAAAAAAAACACTTTTACAAAAAGCAATTAAGAGGATAGGGCTTGATGTTAACTTAAAAGAAATTAACGGTGGTTTTGGCATTATCTTGAACAATGAAGATGAAATAGAGCCGGCTAGAGCAGCTATTAATCTTTCTAAAAAGTATAAATCATTGAATATTCATGGAGGTGTATTTAACTCAGAGTTGGTTGATGTGGCTAAAATTAAAGAATTGGCCAGTATTCCGACCAAGGAAATTTTGTTATCACAATTAGCAAACATAATACAAGCCCCTGTTAGAGGGTTTGCTTCTGTATTAAATGGCAATATGAGAAATCTGGTTTATGTGCTATCATCTATAAAAAATTAAATATAATTAATATTAATTAAATAATAAAAAAAATATTATGGCAGACGAAAAAAAACAAGAAAAAAAAGAAGAATCAAAAGAAACTAAAAAAGTAAAAATTCCTAGTAAATTTAAAAGCATTGTTGAAGAAATTGAGAAAATGAGTGCAATTGATTTGTCAGAATTAGTAAAAATTTTGGAAGAAAAATTTAATGTTTCTGCTCAAGCTCCAGTAGCAATGGCAGGACCAGCAGTGGCTGCAGTAGGAGAAGAAGATGACAAAGAAGAGCAAACAAGTTTTAATGTTGAATTAATAGAAGTGGGAGAGAGTAAAATTTCAGTTATTAAGGCAATTAGAGAGTTTGTTTCAATTGGGTTAAAAGAAGCTAAAGATTTAACAGACAATGTTCCAGCAGTTGTGAAAGAAGGAGCCAACAAGGAAGATGCTGATAAAATGAAAGAAACTTTAGAAAAGGCTGGCGCCAAGGTTGCTTTAAAGTAGAATACAGTAAATAAACAATAACCAAGATGTAATAATCTTGGTTATTTTATTTGGAATTTATTTGTTGATATTTGTTTGTATCTTGTTTCTTGGAATTTGGTGGTAATTTCTAATTTTGACTATTAGTATTTATTCCAGATTTATTTCAAATATCTTGTTGGCGTTTAAAAGCCAAGCTTTTTGTTCATTTTTACTTATAATAAAATCTTTCAGATTATTAAACTGAGGGAAATAAAGTTGCTGCTTTGATTTTCCTTGTTTATCAAAAATAATCAGACGCTTTGTCTTTCCATCTAAAAGATATATGTTATCAATGTCAGCATCAGAATATAGCTTAATTTTGTCACCATTTTTATTCATTATACCAGGGTCAATAGAAGAAATTAATGGCTCTATTCTTGTTTGGTTAAATTGTGCTTCTTTGTTTCTGAAAAATTTAATAATTTCGCCATTTTTTAACAAGACATAAATATTGCCATCAATTGAAATATTTAGTCCATTAGATACGGATGATTCATCCTTTATCCATTTTTCTTCTTTATCAAAACCATCAATTGTTTTTGAATATTTATAGATTTGATTGTTTGAAGAATTTAATGCATAAAGACGATCATTATATATACAAATGTCGTTGAATTCCATTAGTTTCTTGTTTGATTTTAATTTTAATGATGTTATTTCTTTGTCTATTATATTAAAATTAATCAAGTCATTAGTTTGTGTAATTCCTATTAAATTATCACTATCAAATGATAGTATTTTTTTTATTCTACCTATATTAGAAGATGAATTATTTAATATTTCAGATTCATTTGATGATATGTTAAAAGTATAAATGTAATTATTTAATGAATTAAAAATATAAAAATCATCTCCAATGTTTGTCCACCCATCAGCTTGTATGTTTGTGTCTATTTCAGACAGGTCAAATAAAAGATTTGGTTCTGTGATTGTTTTTATTTTGTAGAATTTATTTCTTTTTTTAAAATATTCAGAGTTTAATAATTTATAGGTTTGAATCTGCTCGTTTGTTTGTTTAGGGAAAATGTTTAATATCTCTTTGATTTCGGAAAATATTTTAATTGTTTTGTTTTTATCTTTAAAGGCAATTGCCATGTCAAGAGCTTTTATTTTTTTATAAAAATTATCACTAGCTGTTTGATATTCTTTATTCTTGTTTTGGTCAATTTCTTGTTTGGTTAATTTTACAACACTGCTGATGAAGAGGATTGCTAAAATTATTAAAATCAGAAAGAGTATTTTGTGAATAATGCTTGATTTTGGTTTGCCTTTTTTAATTTCAAGTTTCATTTTAGTTGGTTGATTATCTTTTTCTTTTTTAAAATATTTATCTTTAGTTTCAGATTCGACTTGCATTATAGTAGTTTTTTTTGAGACCTTTGATTGAGGGAGAGCAGTTATCTTTTTTTGATTAGACAAGATTAGGCAGGCTAAATTATTTTTATAACTATCATTGTTTGCTAGTAATTTTTTTATAGCATTGCCAATTTTTTTCACGGGAGTTGTTTCTATTATTTGTATTATTTTTTCTTTTGAAAAATAATCAAATAAGTTTTTTGTATTAAATATCAAGACAGAATCCTTGTCTATTTCTCCACTAACAATATCTGAGAATTTGTTAGATTTATTTTTGCTGGCTGATATTTTTTGAATTGCTTGGTCTTGAATTATATGTGCTTGGATTTCTCCAACTTGACTGAAGTAAATATTTTTTTCAGTTAATAAAGCTATTTTAATATTGATATCATCTATGTATTCATCAAAAAACTTTCCATATTCTGATTTTTCTTCAATCATCCAATTATTTATTTTTTGTAGAAAATTTTCAAAATTTTCTTCTGTTTCTTTTTTAATTTTTTCTTTTTTATAAAAACTATCTTGAGCAAAAATAGTAAAATTCCCAATCCAATTTTTAAGGTTGTCAACTATTTTGTCATTCACTTCTTTCTTAAACCCAAAATCAAAGATTATCATCAATTGGCCAAATTCTTTTAAAAATTTTTCACCTGGCTTAACAGCATAAATTTTAGAATAAACATTTGATTCTTTCGGGTTTGAAAAACAAATTTTTTCAGTACTGATTTTATCAGTCATAAATTTTTATAATTAATTAAAAAGTTGCCAATATTATTCTTTATTATTATAATATAAAATAATAAATCTGTAAATAAAATTTATGTATTTGTTTATAAACAATCTAGCTAATCAAAAAACATTTATAGGGATTAAAGTCAAAGATGCTATTACTTGGTTATTTTCTAATAATCCTGGCAACAGAAATGAGAATATTTTAATTAATATAAATAAAATTTTGGAGAAAAATAATATAAAAATAAAATCTCTACAGGGGATTGTGGTTGTTAATGGCCCTGGTTCTTTTTCTGGAATTAGGGTTGCTTTAGCAATTGCGAATACTTTGTCATGGACATTGAATATCCCTGCCATTGGAGTCAGTTTGCCCCCGTATCCCCACTCATCTCACTTGGGGGCTCAACTGCCAAGTAATGAGATTAGGCAGATAAATGTTGATTTATTTGAAAAGGGGATTGCTAAGTTCTTAAAAACCAAACCTCTTAAACAGGTTTTGCCGTTTTATGGCAAAGAACCAAATATTACTAAACCAAAAAAAATAGCAGAGGATTGACAAGGAATTAAGAGCCCCTGTTTCTCAGTAGAAGGGGAAATAAAAATTGAATAAAAAAAGTCCGTCATTTTGCAGACGGACTTTTTCTATTAGTCATGGCCGTTTATTATCATGGCAACAGGCGTTAATACAATTATGATTATTCCAGATATCATCCAAGTGATGCTGATTCCATAAGCATTGGACAAGATTCCAGCTAAGAGTAGTCCAATTCCAGCCGCCCCAGTTCTCATCATTGAAATAAAGGAATCAATGGTGGCTCGATTGGCTGACGAGGTTATGTTCTCTTGAATCATTGTATTTGTGTATGGCTGTGATAACCCTCTTATTACTTCATGTAAGATAAAGGCTATTATTGATATTTTGAGAAAAGGTATGGCTGACAACATAATCATCGTGCCAACGCTTGTTCCGATAACAAGATACCCTATCTTAAAATTTGGAACTCTTTTTTCAAAATAACCAACCATTTCTATTCCAAGCATCTTACAGAAAATTATGCCAACCCAGATATAGCCAAGATATTGACTGCCTGAGATATGAGGGGTAAACCAAGGTTGCCAGTACATGTTTAATGCTTGAAATCCTAGAGTGAAAACAACTGTCACACTAACTATCAAGAACACGACTTGGTGTTTTAGCCCGTATTTTATGCTAGCGCTCGAGATTTGCCTGATATTATTCCAGAGATTTATATCTTTCCTTTTCTTGTGAACAAAGTATTCTTCTTTTACTAACGCAAAGGTAGTGATAGCTAAAATGAGAAAACCTGTTCCAGCAATTGCAAACGGCATTGCCAGGTTTTGCACGCCAAGATATGCTCCGATTAATCCACCAGCCATACTAGCGATGCTGCCAATTCTTCCTTCAAGCTTGAATACATTTATCAACTTGCCTTCCCATTGATAAAAATTGAGGGAATCCACCATCCAAGCCTTAAATGCTCCTGATGATAGCACCAATCCTAACGCTATGATGATTTCAGATGCAACAAATCCAGTGAAACTTTCAGATAGGCTATATACTAGAAAGCCTGCTCCACAGATAATATTTGAAAGAACAAAAGAAAATTTCCTTCCAAATATATCAGCAATCGCGCCGGTTGGTATTTCAAGAACAAAGACAGACAGCATGAAGAAAAAGTTGACTAAACTTACTTGTAATAAGCTCAAATCATTACTCATTAAGTAAGTGACATAGATTGCAGCATGCAATCCTATCAACAATTCTGATGCAGCTGTGATTAATAGGTATGTTTTGATAGTTTGATTAGCCATAATTGGCCTCCTTTTTTTTAGTTTATTATGTTATTTAAAACCCCTGAGTTTTTAGACTCAGGGGTGGTTTAATTTTATTTTTAAATTTTTACTAATAACGAGTTTTCAATTTCTTTAATTTTTTCCAAAAATTTAAAAATGCTCCTGAGTTTTGTTTTTTATCCATAACAAATAAAAATGGGTATGCATTATTGGATTTACCCATAATCATTGTATTCCTCCAAGAACATTTATAGTGTTTTTGATTGTTATTATTCATAATATTTTTTACTTATATCTATTTTGACGAAATTGATATCCTTTTGTTACATCATGATTGACTAACAAGCCCTTTTTTGCTATCATGGAAACAGTTCTTTTTAGAAAACAATTAAAAAAGGAGGCTAAAATTGCCAAAACAAGTATTACCAAATAGAAGTGATTTTGAGTTTATGCAACAGCAGTTTAGGTCATGGGGATTTAGACAAATAGGAGTTAAAGAGTTTCAACAGACATTTAGACGGTTGAGATTAAGGGCTCCACGTTCTAGGCCAGGCAGAGAAGTTGGTTTTGTATTTGCTAAAAATGGACTTGAAGTAACTGCTTGGACAACTTGGATGATGATAGAGCAAAAAGCTCGTGAGTCTGATGCTGCTTGGATAGTTATTTCAAAGCAAGATAATGCTCTTTATTTTTCACATCCAATCCATAGGACCAAGAATTTTGTGGTGACATTTTTAAGACAGGCCTGGATTGCAATGTACAAGATTAAACATAGACCTATTTGTTTGCAATGTAATAAATTTATGAACATTGCCAAATCAAAAGGAATAAAATCTCGTTATTGGTCTTGTTGCAATAAATCAGAACATAAAGATAATCAGCCAGTTTGGTTGAGCTGGGATTATGGGTTGCCACCAAAAGCATTGGCTTATGTGAAAAAAAATAGAAAGCAAAGAACAAAATACAGACAACAACTTGCAGAACAAGGCAAACCACAATATCAATCCTTGAAGAAACGCAAGCCATGGCAAAAACAAACAAACACCCTGTAGAAACTACAGGGTGTTTCTTGATAAAATAGTATATTTTTGTTAAACTAAACAAGTATGATACTATTCATATTGATTTTATTTTTTTTATTATATTATGTTCTTATATTTGAGCCATATAATTTTAAAAATAAAAAAATATCAATAACTATAAAAAATCTACCAGATTCATTTGCTAATACAAGACTTGTTCAAATTAGTGACTTACATTCTAAAAGATTTGGCAGAAAAGAAAAAAAATTATTAAAAAGATTAAAAAAGATATCTCCAGATTATATTTTTATTACAGGAGATATTATTGATTATAAAACAAGGCATTTGGAAGAAATTATTCCTTTTTGGCAGAGATTAGCAAAGCAACATCAATATAAAGTTTTTTGCGTACTAGGAAATCACTCTCATGCCAATACCTCAATTAATGTCCATTTATTTATACAGACATTAAAAAAAACAGGGATAGATGTTTTAATTAATAACAATAGGGAGTTAAAGCAAAAACATAAATCCATTTGGTTGATTGGGGTTGATGACCCACATACCAGGCATGACGATTTTCAATTGGCTAGCCAAGGCATTAGCAAGCAGGCAGTTAAAATACTTTTAGCACATTCTCCTGAAATACTTAGAGACATTAAATCTAAACAAGTGGATTTGATTTTGACAGGGCATACGCATGGTGGACAAGTGAGAATTCCATTTGTGCCCAGTTTTTGGATACCAAGCATATATCGAAGCAAATATGATAGGGGATTATTTATAGTCAAAAAAATGTTTCTATATGTTAATCAGGGTATTGGAGAGGCTGCCTTGCCTATTAGGTTTAATTGTTCGCCTGAAATAACTATAATTAAATTAAAAAATGAAAATTAAAACATTAGTCGTAGGGAGCTTTGAAGCAAATTGTTATTTATTTTCATCTGGCAATGAATTAATTGTTATTGACCCAGGGGATGAAACAAAGAGGATTTTGGATGAGATTAATAAAACTGGCAAATCATTGAAACAGATTATTCATACTCATTATCACTTTGATCACACTTTGAAAAGTGATGAAGTAAAACAAGCTACTGGAGCAGATGTTTTAATTCATCAACAAGAAAAAGATTTTATTGATTTTAATGTAGACAGGTTTTTAAAAAATGATGAAATCATCACAATTGGGAGTCAGTCTTTAAAAATAATCCATACTCCGGGTCATACTTTGGGAAGCATTTGCTTGTTAGGAGATGACTTTATTTTTACGGGTGATACTTTGTTTGAATATGGCTATGGCAGATTTGATTTGCCAGGTGGAGATGAACAATCCCTGAAAAAGTCGCTTAGATATTTGGAATTAATCTTAAGGCAAGATATGATGATTTATCCTGGCCATGGTGTGCCATTTAAGTATAAAAAAAATGAACAAACAATCAGTGATTATATTTAGAGGAATTGTGCAAGGAGTTTTTCTTCGCTTAAATATTCAAAAATTAGCTTTAAAGCTGGGGCTGGTTGGTTGGGTAAAAAATGAGTTAGATGGGTCGGTTAAAGTAAAAGTACAAGGACCAGAACAAAATATCAAGCAATTGATTCAATTAATTAATCAAGGGCTGGGGGCTGCTAAAATAGATAATTTTGAAGTTGATTGGGAGAATGAATTAGTTAATTTTAAAAATTTTAGTATTAAATATTAAAAATAAAAATTATGGAATGGCAAATTTTAATCGCAGGCTTTTGCGGAGGAGTAATCAGGGGATTAGTTGGTTTTATAAAACACCAATTTTCATATAAAAATGTAAAGTTTGATTTATTTTATTTTTTAACAATGACATTTTTGTCTGGATTTATTGGGATGTTTGCAGCTTATATATTCAAATCAACCGCCATGGTTTCTTTAATAGTTGGTTATGCTGGTGGAGATTTTATAGAGAATATTTATAAAATTGCTTTAAAAAAATCCACCATCTCTTTCAAAAAATCCTAGTCCTACTCTTAAAATTCTCCTGAATTACATCCCTTAGTGGCTTTTACCTCACTTAGGGGCCTTGCCCCTAAGTAGAGTAGTAATCAATAATCAGTAATCAATAATCAATAATCAGTAATCAATAATCAATAATTAGTAATCAATAATCAATAATCAATAATCAATAATTAGTAATCAATAATCAAGAATCAATAATCAATAATCAGTAATCAATAATCAGTAATCAATAATTAGTAATCAATAATCAATAATTAGTAATCAAGAATCTCACTTAGCGGCCTTGCCCCTAAGTAGAGTACAAATCAATCACTTAGGGGCCTTGCCCCTAAGTAAAATAAAATAGAGCAAACAATAGAGTAAACAGAGTAAATAAAATAAAAATGAGGATATGTTATGGAAAAATTAAGAATAATTCCAATCGGAGGATTGGAAGAAGTTGGCAAGAATTGTACTGTTTTTGAGCAGATAAAAGAAAACAATGTCCCTGGAGATATTGTTGTAGTTGACATGGGATTGGATTTTCCAGGCCCTGATATGCCAGGGGTGGATTATATTCTGCCAGATATAAGTTATTTAAGAAAAAACAAAAAACGAATTAAGGGGTTGGTAATAACCCATGGCCACTTGGATCACATTGGGGCAATTCATCACTTAATAAAAGAAATAGGCAATCCAAAAATATATGCTAGCAAATTAGCGATTGGCTTCATAAGATTTTATTTAAAAGAATTTAAAATAGATAATGTTAATTTGGTTGAGATTCTTGATGACCAATCATTCTCATTGGGGTCTTTTGAAATTACACCATTTCATGTTGTCCATAATATTCCAGATAGTTTTGCCTTGATTATAAAAACAAAATTTATTAGTATTTTTCATACAGGTGATTTTAAGCTAGATAAAAACCCAGCTGATCAAACACCAATGAATATGAAAAGATTAAAGCAAATTAGTAGGCAGGGAGTTGATTTATATATGGCAGATAGTACTAATGCAAATATAGATGGCACAACCACTCCTGAAAAAGAAGTTGGCAGAGTAATTGATTCAATTGTTCAACAGTCAAAATCAAGGATAATTTTTACAACTTTTTCAACTTTGATAAGTCGCATTTCTCAGGTAATTGAATCCTGTAAAAAATACAATAGAAAAATAGTTGTAGTTGGATTTTCAATTAAAAAAAGTATTGTCATTGCGGAAAGATTAGGGTTTTTAAAGATTCCCAATGGACTAATAAAAGAAGTTAAGGATATTAAAAGTATTCCTGATAAAAACTTGCTAATTCTAGCTACGGGAGCGCAAGGCGAAGAAAGGTCAGCCATGTCAAATATTGCCAGAGGAGAACACAGGTTAGTGCGAATAAAAAAAGGAGATACAGTTGTTTTCTCATCTTCAACCATTCCAGGCAATGAATTATCTGTTCACAGGGTTATCAACGGATTAGTTTCTCAGGGAGCAGAAATAATCTATAGAAGAATGTTAGGATTAGGTGTTCATAGTTCAGGACATGCTTTTGGTAAGGATTTATCAAAAATGTTGAAAATTATTAGGCCAAATTTTTTTATTCCAGTTCACGGAGAACCATATATGAGGTCAACTCATATTAAATTAGCTAAACAAAACAATATCAGGGAATCAAATTGTTTTATGCTTAAAAATGGCAGTATTTTTGAAATAGATGAAATTAAAAATGCCAGAATATTAAGCAAGGAAATTTCGTTAACATCTCCGGTTGTGGAAGGGAAAAACATTAAGATTATAAGTCCTGAAATAATAAAGCAACGCAAAATCATGGCAGAGGCAGGCATTTGTATTGTTTCAATCTCTTATGGAAAAAAGAAAAATTCGCGTAATGTTAAGGTTAACTTTCTTGGTTTGTCGGCAGACAAGCAAATAATAATGGAAACAAAACAAAAAGCTAATGCGCTCACAAAGAAACATGGCACAGACAAAAAGTCAAAAGAAAAAATAGCTTTAAGTTTAAGTGATTTTATATTAAACAAAACAGGCAAAAAACCACTTGTTATTATTGTTTAATATATTTTAATTGGTATAATAAAGTTAAATAATTATTTTTTTTAATAAAATAAAATTATGGAAACAGAAAAAATTGTAGAAAAAATAGAAGGAGTGGTTGAAGCAATTAAAAAACCAAAACATACTTCTAAAATTATAGCAGGGTTTTCTTATTTAGGTGTCTTGGCCATAGGTGTCTTGGCTATCAAACCAAAAAGTGAATATGTTCGCTTTCATCTGAGGCAAGGCGTGGTTTTATTTTTAGCAGAGATAGTCTTTACGCTGATTTGGATAATCCCATTTATTGGTTGGGTAATTGGTTTTTTGGGGTGGATATTATGTTTAGTGCTTTCTGTGGTTGCTTTTGCTCACGCCATTTCTGGTAAAAAATGGAAAATCCCAATAGTATATGGTTTCTCTAAAAAAGTAAACTTATAAAATATTATGTTAGTATTGTGGTTTAAGGATATTGTTATTAAAGATGTGCCTAGGGTTGGTGGTAAAAACGCATCTTTGGGGGAAATGTATAGAAAATTAAATTCAAAAGGAGTGAGAATTCCTAATGGTTTTGCGACTACTTCTGAGGCCTATTGGGATTTTTTAAAACAAGCAGGGCTAAAGCCAAAAATAAAAGCAATACTTGATAACTTAGACATAGCCAACATCAAGCAATTAGGAATAAAGGGGAAGGAAATTAGAGAATTAATTTTATCAGCCCAGCTTCCATTAAAGCTGGAAGATGAAATTGTTTCTTTTTATAAAAAATTATCAGCCCAGTATAATACTCAAGCAGTTGATGTAGCTGTTAGAAGTTCTGCTACAGCCGAAGACATGCCTAGTGCCTCCTTTGCCGGACAAATGGACACTCACCTTAATATAAAAGGAAAAAAGCAATTATTAGAGGCAGTTCAAAAATGTATGGCCTCTCTTTTTACTGACAGGGCAATTGTATATAGGCAAACGAAAGGATTTGATCATTTAAAAGTAGCCATATCAATTGGTATTCAAAAAATGGTTCGTTCAGACATTTCTTGTTCAGGGGTTATGTTTTCTTGTGATACTGAATCAGGCTTTGCTGATGTGACAGTTATTAATTCTTCTTGGGGCTTGGGAGAAAATATTGTTCAAGGCAAGGTTAGTCCAGATGAGTTTATGGTTTACGAGCCAAACCTAGATAAGTTTAAGCCTATTATTAGTAAAAAAATTGGCAGCAAAGAATGGAAGATGATTTATAGTACAGTAAAAGGCAAGTCAGTTAAAAATGTCAGACCAACTTTAAAAGAAAAACAAAGTTTTACATTAACAGATGATGAAATATTAGAATTAGCCAAATATTCAGTAATAATTGAAAAACACTATAGGCGAGCCATGGACATGGAATGGGCAAAAGATGGGCATGACAAAAAATTATATATCTTACAGGCCAGACCAGAGACAGTTCAATCTCAAAAATCGATTGATGTTTTAACAGAATATATTTTTGTTAATAAAAAAACCAGGCAGGTATTTCCTGGACAAAGAAAGTACAAAGACATGGAGTCGCAATTTACGCCAATTGTTAGCGGGACAGCCATTGGTTCAAAAATAGGAGCAGGACAGGCAAATGTGATTAAGAGTGTTAAAGATATTTCAAAATTTAAACCAGGACAAATTTTAATAACTCAAATGACTGATCCTGATTGGGTGCCAATAATGAAACAGGCCCAGGCAATTGTGACAAACTCAGGTGGAAGGACGTGTCATGCCTCTATTATTTCTCGTGAGTTGGGAATTCCGTGTATTGTGGGGACAAGAAACGCTACTAAAAAAATTAAACCAAATCAAGCTATTACGGTTTCATGTGCAGAAGGGGAGACAGGATATGTGTATAAAGGAATCAAAGAATATAAAATCAAACAAACTAAAATTAAAAATTTTAAAAAACCAAACACAAAAATAATGATGAATTTGGCAGAACCAGAACAAGCATTTGCGCTTTCATTTATTCCAAATGATGGAGTAGGTTTAGCCAGAGAAGAATTTATAATTAACAATTATATTAAAATTCATCCCTTAGCACTACTTAATTATTCAAAATTAACCAGTCAAACAGTCAAAAAGCAAATTGATAAAGTAACAGCTGGTTATCCTAGTAAACCCCAATTTTATGTTGATAAACTAGCAGAAGGAATTGGCAAGATTGCAGCTGCTTTTTATCCTAAAGAAGTAATAGTTAGATTTTCTGACTTTAAAACCAATGAATATGCTAATTTAATAGGCGGGAAAGAGTTTGAACCTCAAGAAACCAACCCAATGATTGGTTGGCGAGGGGCTAGTCGTTATTATAGTCCTGAATTTAAAAAAGCCTTTGACCTTGAATGTTTGGCAATTAAAAAAGTGAGACAAGTAATGGGACTAGATAATGTTATTGTCATGGTTCCGTTTTGCAGGACTATTGAAGAAGGGAAAAAAGTATTAGCCATTATTGACAAGCATGGCTTGCGTAAAAAGCAAACAAAATTAAAACCATTACAGGTTTATGTAATGGCTGAAATTCCGTCTAATGTTATTTTAGGAGATGAGTTTGCTAAAATTTTTGATGGTTTTTCAATTGGCACTAATGATTTAACCCAGCTAACATTAGGGCTTGATAGGGATTCTGGCTTGGTGTCTCATCTTTTTGATGAAAGAAACAAAGCAGTTAAAAGAATAGTCACTCAAATGATAACCACGGCTCATAAATATAATAGAAAAATCGGAATTTGTGGTCAAGGACCAAGTGATTTTCCAGAATTCGCTGAATTTTTAGTAGAACAGGGGATTGATTCAATTTCATTGACCCCAGACACAGTTGTAAAAACAAGTTTACAAGTTTTGAAAAAAGAAAAAAAATTAAAGAAATAAGTATTGACAAATCTCATTTTTTTGTTTATCTTGATTATATAGAAAGAGGCAATAAGATGAGATTTTTTATTGCCTAATAATAATTCATTAAAACCTAATTACGGAGAATATAGATGATGACAAATTACAGTTTGAGAAGCCTTACTTTATCAGAAAGTCGCGGGAAAAGAAATCTTAAATGGCTTAGAGAGAATAGCGATGTAAAGATAGATTATAGGGATGATGGAATATGCATCCATAACATTTGCGCAATGAAGGTAAGTGCAAGAAAAAATGGTGAAATAAAAGAGATTCCAATGAGCATTTGTTCAGACGTTATTAAAAATGGAGGAGTAATAATTATAGATGGTAGAACATTTATAGTTGAGTTTTCACATTAACTCAAAAACCAAGCCCGGGCAAAAAAATGCCCGGGCGCTTTATTTTAAGTAGTTTTTTCTTAAAAAGAAAAAAGGGGGCCGATTTTTCAGCCCCCTTGTTTTTAGAACCAGGGATTATTTCTTCATCCAGGGTGGTAATAGACTATCAATTTTGTCATTGAAGTTATTGTAGTTTCCAATAATTTCATTGCTACGTTGATCTTTGACATGGCCTATGCCAACATCATTATAGTCATGATTATGGGTTACTCCACCACGGATTCCAGTAATTGATCCATCGCCACATGGTGTTCTGTATACTGGTCCTGGTCCATTGTCATTGGGATTGTTTATTCCGCTCATGATGAGTTTCTTCTTATCTTGTTATTAAGTAATTGCGCTGAAAACCATTTTTAGTTATACTATTACTCCTTTCTTGCGTTAGGTGTCAATGTATTTTTAAATGATTTTCCTTTACAAAAGGTCAGTATCAATAACAAGTATGACAATAATTATAATTTAGCATATTATGTAAATCTTGTCAATATATATTTTAAATATTGCTTATCACTTAAATATTTGCTATTATGAATTAAATCATGGAGAGGTCGCATAGAGGCCGATTGCGCTGCCTTGGAAAGGCAGTATACCGCAAGGTATCAAGGGTTCGAATCCCTTCCTCTCCGCCAAGTTTCACTTTTACTTTGCCAAAGCTTTTTGTAGCGATAGTGGGGTTGTTATCTCAAGCTTCATAAATCAATCTCTGTTTGACTTTTTGTTTTATATGTGTTATTATATATACATAATAAATTAACTTTAATTATTATGAATTTTGAAAAGAATTCAAATGAAGAAGTATTGGAAGAAAATAAAGGCAAAGACCCTGAGCATGGTCGAACGGAAGAAAAACTAGAAGAAAATAAAGAAGAAGAAATAAAAGATGATTTTGAGACTTCAGAAGAAAGCAAAAAACTAGTAGAAGAAGATATCAAAAAAACAGATGGTTTATTAAAAAAGCTTCGTGCGTTTATTAGTGGCAAAAAAGAACCGCTACTTCCTTCTAGAAAAATTGATATTTCTAAGGAAATTAGAGACCTTCCTTCTCAAAGAGGTTCGGAAATGTGGCATGTAGAGCAAAAATTAGGGAGAAAGCTTAATCCAGGAGAACATAATAATTTCATTAGAAATAAGGAAGAATTTTATATGTGGCTCAAGCAACAGGAGACTGAGAAAGATCCATCCAAAATTGATTCAAGGCTAAGACTTGATCCTAATTTTTACGAAAAAGAGAAATAAGTATTTATTGTATATTAAAAAAGACGGAAGATTACTTCCGTCTTTTTTGTTTGTTTATTATATTTATTTTATTTTTTATTTTCTTTTTGCATATATTTATTTTAGTTTTCGGTATCTCGCGCTTCTACCAAGACCAATGCGTTCGATTTTCTTAAACTGTAATAATCTATCGAGTGCTTGTTTTACAGTAGCTCGAGAAATTTTTGTTTTTTTAACAAGCTTTCCAGTGCTGACTTCTTCTACTTCCTGTAAATACTGCCAAACAGCCAGCTGTTTTTCAGACAAAAGTTTTTCTATGTTTTCTTTTGACAAAAGCTCTTCTGCCATTTCTGCTTGTTGAATTAACATAGTGAAAAAGAATTTAAGCCATGGAGTAATATCCTCTTTTTTTGAACCCATTGTTTTTTGACTTTTACGTAAAGCAATATAGTATTCTGGCTTGTTATCCTCAACCAATTTCTCATGAGATACATAGGGCATGTATTCGTAGCCCTCTTTAAGAAGCAATAGATTTGTCAGAACACGAGAAAACCGGCCATTACCATCTTGGAATGGATGAATCTTTAAAAACTCTACTAAGAGATTAGCGACAATAAGAAGTGAGTGATATTTTTTCTCGGTCAAAGCATTGTTAGTCCACTCAATTAATTCCTGCATTTCTTTGGGAGTAAGATAGGCGGCGGTGGTATCAAAAAGAACACCCACAGACTCGCCAGCTTTATTTACCATGTGGACTTTATTTTCCTGCTTTTTATAATCACCTCGATGTCTTTGGTCTTTATCAACATACTTGAGCAATTCACCGTGGAAATGCTTTATAGTGCCTTCGTTAAGTTTAAGTATTTTCCAAGAATTAAAAACATTTTCTAAAAGTTCATAATAACCTTGAACTTCCTGTTTATCTCGGTCAGTAAATTTCTGGATAGTAATACCTCTCATCATTTTCTCAACATCCTTATCAGATAGTTTTGCACCTTCAATACGAGTAGAAGCACCAGTAGATGTAATCAAAACAGACCGTTTGAGACGACCTAAAACTTGAGGACTTAATTTTGCCCCTGCAATCCATCTTCCTTTTAATTCATCGATCTGTCCTATTTTCGAGATGATGCTGGCTGGGACGTGTTCAAGCCGTTTATCGAATTTATCCAGACCCAGACCCTTTTTAGTGGTATTTTTTTGCTTTTTTATCATAAGATTAATTGGTTATATTAACTATGCCCAATTATAGCCAATTAATAAATATAAGTCAAATTATTTAAACTGTGAGTAACTATTTCTAGCATTTTTTATAAATTATGAATATAGAATTATTTTTGATTTTGTAGATAAAAAGAAAAATGCAGTTAGATTTTATTCTATTGGCAAACACGATATTTATTAATAGATTAATAAAGTTTTAAGTTCAAATTATCACGCATTTCAACTAAAAGGTACTGCCAGATTGAGCTATCACGAAGAGCTTTATTTTACGAGGTCTTAGAGTTAGCACAAGGATATTAAAAAAACACTTAATAAATAAGTGCTTTTTTTGTTTGTTTATTATATTTATTTTATTTTTTATTTTCTTTTTGCATTAAAAATAATAAAAATATAGCCCATTTTTCTAAGGCGGAATCTACTTTTTTCTTGCTTTTTTTATTAGTTATTTTTATTACAGTCATTTTTAATATTTATTATTTTTTTTATCCCTCTCATTATAATATGACGAGTAAAAATATAATTTGTTACAATATTTGTAATTTTTACTAAAAAATTGGATTTTGGAAAATAAAAAAATGGTTGTTAAAATTATTTTTTTTGGTTATTCTTAATATAAATATTACACAATTTTTTATTTTACTTAGGGGCAAGGCCCCTAAGTAGGGCAAGGCCTCTAAGTAGGGGTTTCCACTAAGTTAATAGGGTTATCAGAGCTCACTTAAATAGGACTGACCATTGTGCCTGATCCATGTATAGACAAGCATATAAATAGTAAATATAGCAAAACAAGATAAATGGGATATATACATAGTTTAATTTTAGGAATAGTAGAGGGCTTGAGCGAGTTTTTGCCGATTTCTTCAACCGCTCACTTAATTCTTTCTTCAAAACTGCTGGGATTATCTCAAACTGACTTTGTAAAAACTTTTGAGATTTCAATTCAATTAGGCGCAATTTTGGCAGTGGTTTGGCTTTATTGGAAAAAGTTTTTAATAAAGTACGAGGTGTTGAAAAGAATTGTTATTGCTTTTTTGCCAACAGCTGTTTTGGGTCTTTTGGCTTACAAGATCGTAAAAAATTATTTATTAGAAAGTTATCAGATAATAATTGGCGCTTTATTTTTGGGCGGTATTTTTTTAATTGTTTTTGATTTATTACACAAAGAAAAAGAAAAAGATACTCAGGCAATCAGCAAAATACCTTTTTCAAAATGTTTTTTAATTGGTATTTTCCAATCAATTGCCATGATTCCAGGGGTTTCTAGGGCCGGAGCAACTATTGTTGGCGGACTAATTTTAGGACTGAGTCGCAAAACCATTGTAGAATTTTCTTTTTTGCTGGCAATTCCGACTATGTTGGCAGCCACTGGTTATGATTTATTAAAATCAGGCCTGTCATTTTCAGGAGAAAATTTTATTGCTCTGGGAATTGGTTTTGTTGTTGCTTTTCTAGTGGCTTTAATTACTATTAAGTTTTTTATAAAATATGTTCAAAATAATAATTTTATTTTATTTGGCATTTATAGAATAATAATTAGTATAATTTTCTTTTTATGGGTAATTTAATATCCTTAAAAAAAGAATTAAAAGTATTAAAAAATCCAGACAAAGCAATCATTTTGTCTCGTTTTTTTAAAACAGGGCCAGGCCAATATGGTGCAGGGGATATTTTTCTGGGCATTACTGTGCCAGAACAAAGAAAAGTAGCCCAAAAATACACAAATTTAAAATTAAAAGATTTACAAATATTATTAAAAAGCAAAATTCATGAACAAAGATTAACCTGTTTAGTGATTTTAACTAATCAATTTAAGCAGGCTGATGTTGGGCGACAAAAACAAATAGTTAATTTTTATTTGAAAAATGCCAGAAATGTGAATAACTGGGACTTGGTTGATATTACAGCCTCAAATATATTAGGAGTTTGGCTGATGGGGAAAAAAGATAAAAGTATTCTTTATAAGCTGGCTAAATCAAAAAATTTGTGGGAACGACGCATAGCCATGGTTTCCACTTTTCAATTTATTAAAAACAATCAATTTAATGATACTTTAAAACTGGCTCAGATATTTTTAAAAGACAAACATGATTTAATTCATAAAGCTAGTGGTTGGATGCTTAGAGAGGTTGGCAAACGAGATAAAAAGACATTAGAGGAATTTTTAAAAAAACAGGCACATATTATGCCACGTATGATGTTGCGTTATGCTATTGAAAAATTTTCTAAAGAAAAACGCAAATTCTATCTTTCTTTTGGGGGCCCTGACTCCTGAATTCCCTAAATAAAATTTATCCAAAATTTACTGAGAGGCAAGGCCTCTCAGTAGGTTAAATAGTAGATATAGGGAATTGACAGAAAGGGAGATTTGCGCTATCCTTGTCACAGTAAGAAATAATTTAAAAAAAGGAGGCAGAAATGCAACTTACAACACAAACGCCAAAAGTCATATTTTCGGTAATAATAGGATTTTTTGCTGGAATACTGAATGAAGATGTGTTAATCTTTAGCACGCTCATGTTGCTTGTTTTTTATGCAAGTGGATGGGGGTGGGCTGATTGGGAAGATATAAAAGCAGTATTGACAGGCAACATCACGGAGATTGATATTTTGCTTAGAATGATACCGGTTTTTATCCTGTCACTTATCTGGCTCGGATTATATTTATTCAAAGCAATTAATTTTGGCTTAAAAACATACAAAAGGCTCTCAATGTAGAGCCTTTTTTTTATTCAAAAACTTTGTTATAATATTTTTAATGACTTTATTTTTTATTATTTTATTTAGTATTTTAGGAAGCATCGGTGTTATAATCACAATAGGCAGTTATCTTTTATTCAAAGAAAAAATCCAAAAAATACTTATCCCATTCTTAATAGCATATGCTGGCGGAACTTTATTAGCCTCTGCTTTTTTAGGATTAATTCCAGAAGCAGTGGAGCGGCTTGAATTAAGGCCAATCTTATTAACAGTTCTGATTGGAATTATTATTTTTTTTCTTATTGAAAAAACTATTATCTGGCATCATTGTCATGACCAAAAATGCGAGATTCATAAGGCCTCTGGTCAGATGATTTTAATTGGTGATGCTTTTCATAATTTTGCTGACGGGGTGGTGATTGCAGCTAGTTTTTTGATATCAATTCCTTTTGGCATAATGGTTGGATTTTCTATGATTCTTCACGAAATTCCTCAGGAAGTAGGAGATTTTGCCATTTTAATTCACAGTGGATATAAGAAGAAAAAAGCGTTATTATTAAATATATTATCAAGTTTAACAACTTTGCCAGCAGCAATTCTATCTTATTATATTCTTGAGCCAGTTCAAGGAGTTGTCCCCTATATCATGGCTATTTCAGCTGCTAGCTTTATTTATATTGCCTTGTCTGACCTTGTGCCAGAGCTTCATCGCAAGCATGTTAGTGCTAATGTAAAAAATATCATCACGCAATTTTTATTATTATTAACCGGAATAATTACTATTATTTTATTATTAACTTTTCATCATCACTAATCATTTTAATTAAAAACATATGAAAACAAAAAGCACTCCAAAAGAAATATTTTCCTATTTATTAATGATCGCCACCCTTTATATAGGGGTTGGCAGTTTTATTGCCTTGCTATTCCAATACATCAATTTTCTGTTTCCAGACCAATTAAGTTATAGCTATAATAGTATTAGCGGAGTTGTGCGGGCTTCCATGGCGAATTTAATAATTCTCTGGCCTGTTTTTGTTTTTATGGCTTGGTCTATAGAAAAATTAAACAAAAAATCTCCCGACAAAAGAGATTTGAGATCAAGGGCTTGGCTATTATATCTAACTCTATTTATCGCTGCTGGAGCCATTATAATCGATTTAATCTCCTTGATAAATAATTTTTTAAAAGGTGATTTAACTATTAAGTTTTTTCTTAAATTATTAGTTGTAATGGTAGTGGCTGGAGCTGTTTTTGGTTATTATCTCTGGGATCTAAAAAAACGAAAACAAACCAAATCAAGTATTCCAGGATTGTTTGCTAAAATTAGCTCGTTAGTGATTCTAATTGCTATTATTGCCGGTTTTTTCATAATCGGTTCGCCAGCTCATCAAAGAGATTTAAGAATAGACAATGAAAGAGTTCAGGACTTAAACATGATTCAGTCAGAAATTATAAATTATTGGAGGAACAAAGAAACTCTTCCTAAAAACCTCACTGATTTAGAAGATAGTATTTCTGGATTTATTCCTCCGCAAGATCCTGACACGGATAAGGACTATGACTATAATTTAAAAGATAATTTCAAATTTGAATTATGTGCTACTTTTGCTACAGATAATAAGGGGGATAAATATAATACAAAATATTATAGGGGGTTTGATAAAAAATGGTTGCACGACAAAGGAAAAGTATGTTGGGATAAAACAATAGATCCAGACCTATATAACACAAAAGTTCTAATGGAAAACAGGTTGCCAATTATTTACGACTAAAATAAATATTATGGATGTTGTTGATGAAATAAAATCAAAACTAGACATTGTTGATGTTATATCTGACTATGTTCATCTAAAACAATCAGGCACCAGTTTTAAAGCTCCGTGCCCGTTTCACAAGGAAGAAAATCCATCTTTTCATGTTTCGCAAGAAAAACAGATATGGCATTGTTTTGGCTGCTCCAAGGGTTCGGATATGTTTGGTTTTGTCCAAGAAATAGAAGGAATTGATTTTCCAGAAGCCTTGCGCATTTTGGCAAAAAAAGCAGGCGTTAATATTTCTGAGAAGAAAGATAAAAGTTTTGATAGCGCTAAAACAAAGCTACTTGATATTTGTAATATTAGTGCCAAGTTTTATCATAAAGTATTAATGGATTCAAAATCTGCTAATTCAGCCAGAAAATATTTAAAACAAAGAAATTTAAAGAAAAAAACAATTGAAGAGTTTGAGCTTGGTTTTGCCCCTGACAAATGGGATACTTTATTGAATTTTTTAATTAAAAGAGGTTTTTCCTTTAAACATATTGAAATGGCTGGTTTGATTGTTAAATCTAGAAAATCAAGTAACAAATATTATGATCGTTTTCGTAATAGAATAATGTTTCCAATAAGAGATATGTTTGGGCAAACAATTGGTTTTACTTCAAGAATAATGCCAGAAGCAGAAGATGACCAGATTGGTAAATATATTAATACCCCTGAAACTCAAATCTATAACAAAAGTAGGGTTTTATATGGCTTAGACATGGCTAAACAAAAAATCAGACATTATGATAAAGTAATTCTAGTTGAAGGCAATGTTGATGTCATTTCAGCTCACCAAGCAGATACAAAAAATGTTGTTTGTACCTCTGGCACAGCCTTAACAGATCAACAAGCAAATATATTAAAAAGATATACTGAAAATATAATTTTAGGATTTGATGTTGACCTGGCCGGGCAAACAGCTACCTCTCGAAGTATTGACCTCTTGCTAAAACAAGGACTTGATGTTAAAATCTTAGAACTAACTAAGGGCAAAGACCCTGATGAATGTATTAGAGAGGATATAAAGAGCTGGAAGCAAGCAGTTAAAAATCCAATCCCAATTATGGAATATTATTTTTCATTAGTACTTAAAGATAAGGATTTAGCAAATCTTTCAGACAGAAAAGAGGTCACCAAAACACTTTTGCCAATCATTGCGAAATTAGGGGATTCAGTAGAGCAGGGATTATGGTTAAAAAATCTTAGTAATAAAATAAATGTTTCAGAAGTTTTTTTGATTGATGCTTTGAAAAAGATTAATGCTTCAAAAAGACCAACTTATTCAAGTCAACCTGCTCAGTTAGCAGAATTAAAAACAGGCATTCAACAAATACAAGAAAAATTTTTAGCAATGATTTTAACTTTCCCTGAACAAGGAAAAAAAGTTTTAGATAAGTTATTGTTAGACATGTTTGAAACAGAAAACTTAAAACAAATACTAACCAAAACAAAAGAATATTTTGACAATTCAGAAAAAATTGAAGCAGAAAAAATAAAGAAAACAATCAAAGATAAAGATTTGCTTAATTATTTTACTTTCTTAACTTTTTTAGCAGACAAAGAATTTAAGGGATTTAAAAAGGAAAAAGTGGATAGAGAATTAACCAAGTCATTTAATCTCTTTAAAAAAAGATATTTAAACACCAAAATAGAGAGATTAATAGATGAGTTAAGACATGCAGAGGAAGAAGGTAATAAGCAGGATATAAAAGAAATCAGTCAAAAAATTAATGGATTATCAAAACAAATTTCAAAATGATTTTTAAATAATTTATGTCAATTAAGAAAAAAAAGAAAATTTTAAAAACAAAGGCATTTCTAAAAAAGAAAGCGATTAAATCAAAGACAGCTGTGAAAAAGAAAAAGATTCTTAAGAAAAAAGTGAAAAAGAAAGTGATTAAACCAAAGACAGTGGTGAAAAAGAAAAAATCTCTTAAGAAAAAAGTTGTCAAACTGGTTAAGACAGATCCAATCTATTCAATTAAATTTCCAGAACAAGAGGCGGACAGATTAGCCAACAAAGGGAGAAAAAGGGGATTTGTGACGGAAAATGAGTTACTTCATGTTTTTGTTAGATTAGAAAAGTATTTAGATGAATACGAGGATTTTCTTGATAAATTAGAAAAAGCTGGTATAAATATAGCTGAATCAAAAGAAAATCTATTGGATCAAGAAGAAAAAAAAGACAATAAATTCATGTTAGATTTAAGCAAGTTGTCAGCTGATTCGATTCAGATGTATTTAAAGGAAATTGGCAGAGTATCTTTAATAACCCCCAAAGAAGAAGTAGAACTAGCCAAACTCAAAGACGATGGAGATGAGTTTGCCAAAATGAAGTTAATAGAATCAAATTTGCGTTTAGTTGTCAGTGTTGCTAAAAAATTTTCTGGTTATGGGTTAACTTTTTTGGACTTAATTCAAGAAGGAAACATCGGACTTTTCAGAGCTGTAGAAAAATTTGATTGGAAAAGAGGCTATAGATTTTCAACTTATGCTGTTTGGTGGATAAGACAGGCAATTATCCGTTCATTAGCAGATCAATCAAGAACAATCAGAATTCCTGTCCATGTGGTTGAAGTTTTAGGAAAATTTAAAAAAGCAGACAGATATTTGGCGCAAGCATTAGGCAGGCGACCATCCCCAGAAGAAATAGCTGACGAATTAGAAATAGGCGCAGATGAAGCCAGGTATTTAATTAAAATATCACAAGATGTTATTTCATTAGAAACAACGGTTGGAAAAGATGATGACAAAAATACAGAACTAGCTGATTTTATTGAAGACATAAAAACAATAACACCTGACAAAGTGGCTGCGCTTGCTCTTTTGAAAAAATATATGAAAGAAGTGACCTCAGACCTCTCATCAAGAGAGCAGAAAATACTGGATATTAGATTTGGACTTTCAGACGGAGTAGCTCATACATTAGAAGAAGTTGGACAGGTATTTGGTGTTACTAGAGAGAGAATCAGACAAATTGAAGCTCGAGCATTGGAAAGAATTAGAGAGCTTGGTGATACCAAAAAAATCAAAGATTATTATTGATCCCTGGTCACTAATTCTTAGTCACTAATCATTTATTAATCATTACTAATCTTTTTATATTCACTTCCTCCATGAAATGGTCTAATCTCCTTTTGGAGATTGTGCCTCTTAAGTATAAATCCTTTGATTTTTTAAAAAAATAAAGGCCTGAACTTAAATTATAATTGAATATTATTCCGGAGTAGCTCAGTGGCAGAGCAGCTGGCTGTTAACCAGCGTGTCGGCGGTTCGAACCCGCCCTCCGGAGCCATAAATCAGAACGAAGTTCTGATTTATGCCGTGAACCGAATTTATTCTGGTTCATGGCAATAATTAGTTATTAACAAAATGATAGCCAAATTTTATTATATTTATGTCATTTTAAGTTTTAACGATAGCAAATTTTTAATTAAAGAAAAATGAATAAATTAAGCAGAAGAATAAGTGGAGTCGGACTAACATTATTATCAATTTGGTTTATTTTTTTTCTAGGATTTGTTGATGGTCCAGGAATTGATTTTTTTGCTATCCTTTTAGGAATATTTCTTTTGATTCTTGCTTTTATTATTTTTTTTAATAAAAAAGAAGATGAAATTGAAAAAATAAAAAAACTAATAAAAAATTAATTAAATAAGAAACAGCGGATTTTTTAAATCCGCTGTTGTTGTTCTTTTTGTTATTCGCGACATTTTTTTGCGTCTTTGACTAATTCTTGGTTAGCTGGATCTGCTTCAAATTCAGTAATTTTTTTAAGTGTCTCTCTTGATAATTTATTTTTAGGCTTAGACAAAAAACAATAAGCAATGTATTTCTTATCTTTTTTATCTGATTTTAATAAATCCCCAAGAATTTTTTCAGCTGGTTTGTGCCCATTATAAAAAAAGCAACCAATTTCATTAATAATCAAGCATTCAGGATATTCCCAGCTCGGGTTTTCTAATGCAATCTCTAGTTCACGAAAAGCAAGTGCTGTTTGTCTCATTTAAGAACCCCCCTTATTTTGTTTTTAAAGTGTCTCAAAAAATTATAAATTCTTTTGAGTTTTGATATACTTTAGCATATCAGATTTGGTGTTTTTGTCAAGAATATAAAAAATAGTATTAAAAAATAAATAGAAGATCAATAATATTAAAAGCGAAAGCCCTAAGATTTTAATCTCAGGGCTTTTTATTGACTGGACATGATTAACATTTGTTACTCCTGTTCAAGAATAATATTCCGACCATCTTTTGTCTTAAAAGAAAAAATATCATGTATTTCGTCTATTGGTATTTTTAATCTTAAGGGCGGTTTGTCATATATTCGTCCCTTTTTATTGATTCTTTCTTGAACAATAGTAATCTTTAGATGACTTTTTATCAACCACAATTTATCAATTCTCCCTAATGGAGAATCTGGCGCATCTTGTTTGCATGACAAGATTTTTCCATAAAATGGCAGATATGCTTGAAGTTGTTCTATCAACTTTTTCATCTGTTCTATGTCCATGGGTTTATTCTCGTGTATAAACACAATCGTCTCCTTTTGATTGTTAATGAATAAAGGGATTATCCCTTCTAATGCTTATAAAATAGCAGATTTGGTGTTTTTGTCAAGAATATAAATATGTAATAATATTTAAAAATATGATACAATGAAAGCATGAAGATAAAAAGGTTTGTATATATTTTTCTTTGGGTTGTGCTAGGAATTATTATTAGCACGATAATTCATGCCTTAATAGAAATCCCAGTGCTTAAATATCTTGTAAGTGGATTAAATTGGTCGCAATGGCAAATAATCCATGACATTGGTTCAGTAATTCTTTTTGTTTTGGGAATATTAGGAGGTTGTTTGGCAGGAAAATATTGGTGGAGAATTATTTATATTGATAAAAAATTTAAAAAATAAGAATAAAATGAATAAGTTACTTTTAATTATTGATATGCAGGAGGGATTTAGGGCTATTGAGTCAGAAGCAATATTGTCAAATGTTTTGAAATTAAAAAAATCTTTTAAAGGCAAGATAGTTTTAACAAAATTCATTAATAATAAGGATTCTTTATTTGAAAAACAACTGGGCTGTGATAAGTTTCAAAATACTAAAGAACGGCAATTATTTTTAGAATTACAATCAACAGACAATACAGAGATAGAGCATAGTGCTTATATTATTTTAAACGAAAAGTTAAAGGATTTTATTTTCAATAACAAAATCAAGCAAGTTTATCTTTGTGGGGTTTATACAGATGTTTGTGTGATAAAAACAGCCATGGATTTATTTGATAGTAATTTGGAAACTTTTGTGATTAAAGATGCTTGTAATTCCTTGCATGGTCAAGCAAACAATGATTTAATAATAGACAGCTTGAAACATATTATAGGAGAGAAACATATCATTCTAACGAAAGATATTTGTAATTAAATAATATAATAATTAAAAAATATATGAAAAAAACAACAATTTCGTTTTTTGAAGCGGCCAAGTGGGAAGAAAGATATTTATTAGACAAGTTAAAAAATAAGAAGAATTTAAAATTAAATTTTTTTGAAAAACAGTTATCAATTTCTTATCTAAAGAAAATAAAAGACACAGATATTTTAGCTGTTTTTATTTACTCTAAAATTGATAAAAAAGTTTTAGATGCTTTGCCAAAATTAAAACTTATTACAACCATGTCAACTGGCTTTGACCACATTGATTTAGTTGAATGTAAAAAGAGAGGCATAAAAGTTTGCAATGTACCTGTTTATGGGGAAAACACAGTGGCTGAACATACTTTTGCTTTGATTTTGGCCTTGTCTAGAAAATTACCAGAGTCAATTGAGAGAACACAGGAATATGATTTTACACTTGATGATTTATGTGGATTTGACTTAAAGGGGAAGGTTTTAGGCATAGTTGGCATGGGCAGTATTGGTAAGCATGTGGCAAGAATAGGCAAGGGATTTGAAATGAAGGTTGTTGTGGCTGATCCTAATAAAAATGTAAAATTAGCTAAACAATTAGGAGTTAAGTATGTTGGTTTTAATTATTTATTAGCTCATTCAGATATTATTAGCTTGCATGCCCCATATAATAAACATACTCATCATTTAATCAATAAAGACAATATTAAATTAATTAAAAAAGGTTCGTATTTGATTAATACGGCCAGAGGGGGATTGATTGAAACACAAGCATTAATGACTGCTTTGAATAAAAAAATATTAGCCGGGGCTGGATTGGATGTTTTGGAGCAGGAGTATTTTATCAAAGAAGAAAAACAATTATTAGCCAAGCCTTTTCAGGAAAAGCGTGATTTGAGGACAATTTTACAGGGGCATTTATTAATTCAAGATGACAAGGTTTTGGTTACTCCTCACAATGCCTTTAACTCGCAAGAGGCCTTGGAAAGAATTTTAGATACAACTGTTGATAATATTAATGGGTTTATAAAAGGTAAGTTTATTAATAAAGTAAAATAAAAACTAAAAACAAAAGACCGTTAATAAAAGCGGTCCTTTGTTTTTGTTTATTGAAAAAGTGGTATTAAGCTTTTTTTACTTGATTTGCAGCTGGTCCTTTTGGAGTATCTTTTACTTCAAAAGTTACTGCGTCACCTTCTCTTAAGTCACTGAACTCAACTCCGTCTAGTTCGCTAGCGTGAAAGAATAAATCTTTGTCGCTATCTTCTTGAGTAATAAAACCGAAGTTTTTGTCAGTTAACTTTTTAATGGTTCCTTCCATAAAATAGAATTATAATGATTAATTTCTAATAATAAATAGAAATTCGACGATGTTTTCGTATTTACTAAAAAGTTTAGATTTTTAATAAGATTAAAATATCTAATAAAATAAATATAACATACTAATGATTTCTTGTCAATGTTGGCAAGGAACTTTTGGCTTGTTATAATTTATTTAGTTTTAATAAAGATAAATAAAAAATATAATCAATTTTTTTATGAGATTATTTATAGCTATTGATGTTAATAATTTGTGTGATTTTTTTACTAATTTGCAAACAAAAATTAAAGGAGATGAGGCAACTATAAAATATACTAATTCATATCACTTAACCCTAAAATTTTTAGGAGAAGTCGCAGATACTAGCGTTGATAGAATAAAACAATTACTTGAGAAAGTAGATATCAATCCTTTTTTAATAAACTTTTCAACTATTGGACATTTTACGCCAAAGAAAATAAAAGTTATTTGGGTTGGATTAGAAAATAATAAAAGTGTAATAAAGTTACAACAAGAGGTTGATAATTCTTTGACAGGATTTTATGCCAAAGAAAAAAGGTTTCATCCACACATTACTCTTGGCAGGGTGAAACATGTTAAAGATAATAATTTATTAAAAAAGAAAATTGAAAATATAAATTTTAAGCCAAGTCAATTTCAAGTTAAATCTTTTAAACTTATAAAAAGTACTTTAACTCTTGAGGGACCTATTTATAAAGATATTTGGGTTGCTAAATAATAAATAGAAAAAACCGCTCTAATTTTAGTCAAAGAGCGGTTTTGTTGTTTTTAGTTTCTTTTTATTGGTTTTTGAAATGGATTGAATGCAATAATGCTTTCAAAGATGTCTATTTCTTCTCCAATGTTTCCATTGTCGCAAACTACTGAATTGATATTAATTTTTGCTTGACCATAGACATGGCCATTGTCGCAAACTACTGCATTTCCTTTAATTTCTGCGTCATCTTGAATTCGTGCATTTCCACAAATTACAGCATTGCCAGAAACATTGGCTGCATTGAATATGCTGGCATTTCCACAAACTATTGCATTGCCAGATACTCTGGCTGCTCGAGAAACCTCAGCCTCTCCAGAAATCATTGCATTTTCAGAAATTGTAGCTGATCCAGAAATTATTGCTTTACCATATATTTTTGCGTTATCAATAACAGTTGCTCTTTCTAGTACAAATGCTTTTTGTCCTACAAAGGCTGTTGGTGCAACATAAGCAGTTTCTGCAACCCAGCCACCACCATTTTTATGGCGATGATAATTTGTGCCATCACTTCCTTTCATTCCTTTTTCCATTTTTTCCTCCTTTTTTTATTTAATGAACCAGTTTTAAGTGTAGCAGAAAGAGGGTTGGTTGTCAATTAGATTGACAAAAGCAAGATTTTTTGATATCATGTTGATTAGTACATTAAATAAAGAGATGGAGGGATTCAATGAGATACTTTACAGCAATGAATAATATTGATAGTAGATTTTTTTTGTTCAAATGTTTGTTGTGTAATTCTAAAGACAAAGAACATAGAGTTGTTAAATACAATTATGTTGATTTTTTAGAGATTAAAAAGCATATAATTAGTAATCATAAAATTACAAAACAAGACATCCTAGAATTAAGATGGGCTAAAAGTAATAAGTTTCATTTTGGGATTAAGGATGGGCGAATTTGTCAGTTTTATGAATGGGAAGTTTTTTGTCAAAATATTTGTATTATTCGTGCTAGGACGAATAACAATAACAGGATGGCAAAAGAAAGATCGTTATTATTATTACAAAAATAAAAGCCGTGTTTTAAAATAAATACGGCTTTTTATGTTTTTCAAATATTGATTTATTAAAAATAAATGTTATAATTATGTAAAATAATCATTAAAATAAAAATTATGAATTTTATATTTTTAGGACCACCTGGAGCAGGGAAGGGAACAATTGCTAAATATGTTTCAAGAGAAGAAAGCATTCCACAAATTTCAACCGGAGATTTATTAAGAGCAAGTGTAAAAGCGGAAACAGAAATTGGCCAGAGAGCAAAAAATTATATGGATGAAGGAAAATTAGTACCAGATGAATTGGTGATTGATTTATTAAAAACTAGAATTAAGAAAGGTGATTGTGCTGGTGGTTTTATTCTTGATGGGTTTCCTAGAACAATTCCACAAGCAAAAGCTTTGATAGAGGCAGAAATATTTATTGATAAAGTATTAAATTTTAAGGCCTCTGAAAAAATATTAATTCAAAGGTTGTCTGGAAGGAGAACATGCAAAAATTGTAGTGCCATATTTCATATTACAAATATTCCACCAAAAAAAGAAGGCATTTGTGATAAATGTGGCGAAGATTTATTTCAAAGAGACGATGACCAGCCAGAAGCAATTAAAAAAAGATTAAATGTTTACAAACAACAAACATTTCCATTAATAGATTTTTATGAGAAAGAAGAAATTTTAGCTGACATTGATACTGAAAAGCCAATTTCAGAGATAGTGGAAGATGCTTTGTCTGTGATTAAATAAAGTTTATGCTTACTTGGGTTGAAATAAAAAAATCCAATATTCAATATAACTTAAAGCAATTTAGAAAAATAGTTGGTAAACGAATAAAAATAATGGCCATTGTCAAGGCAAATGCTTATGGTCATGGCATATTAGATTTTGCTAAAATTGTTTGTGATTCAGAAGTTGATTATTTAGGAGTTGTTAATTTAGATGAAGCATTATATTTGAAAAAATCAGGAATTAAAATTCCTGTTTTTATTTTAAGTTTTTATGAATTATCATCTAAAAAAATAGAACAAGCTCTTAAACAAAAAATCGAATTTCCAATATACACAACAGAGCAAATAAAATTTTTGTCAAAAATTGCAAAAAAAATAAACAAGCAAGTTAATGTTCATATTAAAGTTGATACTGGCATCAGCAGGATAGGAGTTTTCCCTGAACAAATAAAAGATTTTATTACAGAAATTAAAAAATTTTCTAATCTTAAAATCAATGGCATGTTTACGCATTATGCTGATTCTGAGTCAAAAGACCAGACATATACAAATAGTCAAACAAAAAAATTCAAAAACATAGTTAATGAAATGGATATTCCATTAATTCACGCAGGATGCTCTGCTTCAACCATAAATAATTCAGCAACATTTTTTAATTTAGTTAGAATTGGCATTGCCATGTATGGGCTTTGGCCGTCGGGGAGCACAAAAATATTCGCTAAAAAGAAAATGAAACATTTTAATCTCAGACCAGCTTTATCATGGAAAACAAGCATAATTCAGGTTAAAACATTACCAAAAGGGAGTTTTGTTGGTTATGACAGGACTGTTCAAGTTAAACAAAGGACAATTATTGCTGTTTTGCCTGTCGGGTATTGGGATGGCTATGATAGGGGGCTATCTAATTGCGGACAAGTTTTAATTCAGGGAGTTAAATGTTCTGTTATAGGAAATATTTGTATGAACATAACAATGGTTAATGTTTCTAAATTAAAAGATGTTAAAGCAGGGGACGAGGTTGTTTTGTTAGGCAAGCAGGCCAATCAGGAAATTAAGGCTGAAGATATTGCTAGTAAAATAAATACGATCAATTACGAAATTATCACTAGAATAAATCAATCAATTCCAAGGATTTATGTGTAATCATGTTTGGGGTTATATTATTTTACATGCCCGTGCTTTTTTCAAAAGCACAGGATTTGTACTTTAGAGGCCAGACCTCCAGAGGAGGTACGGCCTCTGTAACCGATTTAGCTTGGCCTTTTTGTTTACAAGGAAAGACGAGTTTAACAAAGATACTTTTTAATAGGATTATTTTACATGCCTGTGTTTTTTTTAAGATAGTTAAAAGGGGCTTTTTAAAAGCCCCTTTTTTATTTTTGTCCTCCTTTTTTAAAAAACTTCTGATTTAACTTTTCTTAACAATTCTTCAAATTCCATTATTGAGTAATGCTTTTTATTTTTTTCTTCTAAGAATAAAAGAGTTTTTTTGTTTCTTATTTTCTTTTTTAATTTCTTAAAAGTTATTACTTTCTTATTATCTTTATAGTATTCAGCAAAAAGCATATAACTTAATGAAAATCTTAGATTTTCAATTGCTTCAAATGGAACTTCTTGTTCTTGAGTTATTCCTTTCTTAAGATTATTAGACATTTTATTGTTTTGCTCAATAATTTTAGCAAAAGAATAAAATATTTTTGCACGAAGTATTAAGTTATCTCTAATTTTTTTGCTTATTCTCGTTTGCGTGATTTGTTTTTTGTATTTTTCTATTTTTCCGAGAAGTATTGTGCCTGTTAAAATAGGCTCTGTGATGATTGGCTCCATTTTTTTTATCCAATCAACAAATGTTTTTTTTCCACAGAAAAATACATCAAGATATTCTTTTCTTTTGTGAGAATAACCTCTATATGAATCAGGCAGTACTACCAATAAGTCAATGTCTTCACCTTGTTTGTTTCCATATAATAAAATGATTTCAATGTCATCTATTGATATCTTGAAGTGATTCATAATAAAGTTAAACGTTTGTTTTAAGATTTCGTCTTCTCTCATTTTTGCTTCTCCTTTTTTTTATTTTAATGAACGATGTTTTAAAGATATCAGAAAGAGAGCTAATTGTCAATGTGTGATATTATTTTGAATGTTTCTATCTTTGAAAAAGCACAGGATTTGTACTTTAGAGGTCCTCATAGTTATCCACAGGCAAGGGCTTGCGGATGATTTTATTTGTGCTATGTTTTTTATGGTGCTTGTTAGAATTTTAACGAATTCTTGTTTAATTGAAAAAAGATTTATCTTTTCGACATTAGAGCAAGCACCATTTTAATACTAATTATACTTTTGTATAATTACATACAAAGGGGCCAGAGCATCAAGTTCGCTGATTTATTATATAGCGTAACCGATTTAGCTTGGCCTTTTTGTTTACAGGCAAAGACGAGTTTAACAAAGATACTTTTTAATAGAATTATTTTACATGCCTGTGCTTTTTTCAAAAGCACAGGATTTGTACTTTAGAGGCCAGACCTCCAGAGGAGGTACGGCCTCTGTAACCGATTTAGCTTGGCCTTTTTGTTTACAGGCAAAGACGAGTTTAACAAAGATACTTTTTAATAGAATTAGATTGACAGCAGGGCTTTTTTTTGATATGCTTGAATAAAGTTCTTTAAAATAAAAAGGAGGAACAAATGAATACGCATAGTTTTAAGATACAGGCAACTGGCAAGAAAATAACATTTTCAAGCAAAGCATTGCATCGGCTTTATTATGATTGGAGCACAAGTAAGTTAAGGGAGTTTATTAATTGTCCTTTAAGGTTTTATTTTAATAGAATCGTTAAAGTACAAAAAAATCCCAAGATGAACATTAATCCAAAACCAATTCTTGTTTTTGGAACGATTGTTCATGAAGTTTTATGGAGATTTTTTTCTCCACAAATGGTAAATGGATTTGAGTCACCAAAAAGCATGTCAGATCTTTTTATTGGAATATGGAATGCATTTTCAAAAGGAGAAGATTTTGCTGGAGCTAGAAGGCAATGGAACTGGAAAAAAATCGATTTTAATTATGCTAAAGAGTTTGATAATTTGACTGGGCAAGGGGTTAATATATGCAAGTATTTCTGGAATAAAAATATTCATTATTTCAGGGAGCCAGACAAGTATATAAGACCATTGATTGAAATTGATTTAAGAGATTATTATTTTGGACCTAAAAAAAGATACAAAATAATAGGAAAAATCGACCGGATTGAGCTTGTTAAGGAAAAAGAAATAGTTAAGGCATATATTGTTGATTACAAAAGTGGTTCAGGATATGGGTATACGGCTTCATATATGAGCAAAGATTGGCAGTTTTTAATTTATGAATGGCTTTATTCTCTTCATTATAGTCAAGCCAACATAGTTAAAACACCAGCTCCTTTAGCAGGTATGTATATTTATCCATTGTCAGCCATAAAAGCAGATAAACAAGATCCATTAAACTTGACTGAGTTGATTGAAGTAGAGATGGGAAACCCAAACAAAATGTCAAACATTGAAAGACTGGTTCTTAATGCCAAAGAAAACTTGCAAAAATGTTTAGAACAAGGAGATTTTCCAGCTTATCCAAAATTTAATGAATGTGGAAAAATCTGTCCTTTTGAAAAACAATGCAGTGTTTTTTTGGCCAAACACCAACAAGTTAATAGGCGGTATGCAAAATTAGGCAATCCTATTGATAAAGAGGTTGTTAGTAATGTCCTAATTTCTCCGTTGAATAAACTCAAAGAATCTAAGCAAATGTCGCTTAAATTTAAAAAAACAAAGACCTTGTCGTAAAAACGACAAGGTCTTTTTCTTGATTTATTATAAAAGATGTGATATGCTCTAATTAATAATAAGTGGTTAATGAATAATAATTTATATGGGATGTTCTAAAAAAAGAAAAAAAGCTAGAAAGGGTAAATCTCCTAGCATAGGGGTTAAATTGCCTAAGTTAAAAAAATATAGAAAAAAATTAAAATAATAATATGACAAAAAAAATTAAAAAAATAATAATTTTAAGCTTTGTTTTGCTTATTATTTTATTTGGTATTTTTATTTATAATAAAAATACCAGCCAAATTGATATTAGTAAATATGATTTTATTGCTGTTGGCAAGGGAGATATATTACAGCAAGTAAATGTTGTTGGAAAAGTCGTGCCCAGGGAAAAAGTTGACCTTGGCTTTGAAAAAACAGGCAAAATTTCAAAGATAAATATTAATATTGGTGATAAGGCAATCAAAGGAGATGTTTTGATAAAACTAGATGATTCTGACTTGGTTTCTCAATTATCAGAGGCAACAGCAGGCGTTAATAGTGCTCAAGCCCAATTAAATCAATATAAGGCCGCTCTTAACAGCGAACAAGCTAAATTGGCAGAATTAAAGCAAGGAGCAAGAGAAGAAGAAATACAATTAGCAACCACGGCTGTTTCCAATGCAGTCAAGAATCTTGGCAATGTCAGAATAGACCTTGCTAATGTTAAACAAAAGGCTGACTCAGATATGTCCAGTCTTTATGATGAAATCCAGGACATTCTTAATAATGCTTATGCTAAAGCAGATGATGCCATTAATAAGCAGGTGGATGATTTTTTTATAAATGATTTGTCAGACAATCCTGAATTGTCTTTTTTAATTACCAATTCACAAATTAAAATAAATGCAGAAAATGGTAGAGAAAATGTTGGGAATACGGTTAATCAAATAGTAGACCAAGTTAATAATTTTTCAGATGAATATTCCAACACACAATTAGATACAATCTTGTCTGAATTAGAAAATAATCTTATTTTAGTTCGAGACTTTTTGAATATTTTAAATGATGCTATTAATTCAGCTTTGGGGATTTCGTCAACCACTATAAATACCTACAAGACAAATCTTAATACTGCTAGAACAAATATAAATACTGTTATTTCAAGTATTAATTCTCAAGAGCAATTAATAGTTACTCAAAAAATAACAAATCAAAATAATATTTCAACATCAGAATCAGCTGTTAATACGGCTGAAAACACATTGGCTACTGTTCAAGATCAATTAACGCTTAAAAAATCAGGAGCAACTAAGGAACAAATTGAAAATCAAGAAGCTAAAATTGCTCAAGCTCAAGCAAATATTAATAATCAAAATTGGCAAATACAGCAAGCTCAGGCCAGGGCAGAAAATATATTAGTACAAATAGATAAAATGTCACTAAAATCTCCTATTAATGGTATTATTGTTAGACAAGAGGCAACTCTAGGGGAAATAGCTTTAACCAATGCTGTAATTGTATCTCTTGTTTCTGAAGGGGAATTTGAAATAGAGGCTAATGTTTCAGAAACAGAAATTGCTATAATTGAGTTACAAGACGAAACAACCATGACATTGGACTCGCTGGGGTTAGAAGAAAAGTTTTCAGGCAAAGTAATCAAAATTGATCCAGCTGAAACAGTTATTTCCGGCGTGATTTATTACAAAGTAACTTCTGTCTTTGATGTAAAAGACCTAAGAATTAAGTCAGGCATGACTGTCAATTTAGACATTAAAACAGAAGACAAGCAAGATGCTTTATTTTTGCCTTATTTTGTTATTTTAGAAGATAATGGAGAAAAATATGTTGAAGTTTTAGAAAACAACATCTTGAAGAAAAAAATAATAGAAACAGGACTAGAAGGAGAAAATAATATTGAAATTGTAAGTGGATTAGAGTACAAAGATAAAATTGTCTTTGAAAAATAATTTCTTAAAACAAAATATGCTCATTCAAGCAAAGAATATTGTTAAAAATTATATTAACGGAAAATTAGTTACCCCGGCTTTGCGTGGGGTTTCTTTTAATATTGATGCGGGCGAGTTTGTAGCCATAATGGGTGCTTCGGGTTCGGGAAAATCAACTTTAATGCATATAATTGGTTTTTTAGATACTTTAACTTCTGGTGAATATTTATTTCAAAATAAAAATATTAAAAAATTTGATGAGATAAAATTAGCTAAAATTAGGAATAAAAAAGTAGGGTTTGTTTTTCAAACATATAATTTATTGGCCAAAACATCTGTTCTAGATAATATTTTATTACCAACAATTTATACTCCTGGGATAGATAGAAAGAAAATTAGAAAAAAAGCAATTAAACTTTTACATAAACTAAGCTTATCACATAGAGCAAATTATTTACCAAATCAACTTTCAGGGGGAGAGAGACAGAGAGCTGCTATTGTGCGGGCATTGATTAATGATCCAATTTTAATTTTAGCTGATGAGCCAACTGGGAATTTAGATAGTAGGTCAGGCCAAGAAGTAATGGAGGTGCTACAAAATTTGAATAAGCAGGGGCATACTATTTTAATGGTTACACATGAAAAATATGTTGCTCAATGTGCCAGTAGAATACTTACCTTAAAAGATGGTCAAATTATATCTGATGATAAGCAATTTACTCAGCACATGGCTAAAGATGGATTGAAAAAATAATTTTTTAAAGATGTATATATTTAATATTTTTAAATATTCTATTCAAAGCCTGTTTTTACAAAAAAGCCGTTCTTTTTTAACAATGCTAGGTATTATTATCGGAGTAGGAGCAGTTATAGCAATTATAGCAGTTGGTTCTAGTGCCCAGGCACTAATCTTATCTCAAGTAGAAGCAATGGGAAGCAATTTGATTGGTATTTTGCCAGGAGCAGCTGATGCCAAGGGGCCACCAGCAGCTGTATTTGGAATTGAAGTTACTACCTTAAAGCACGAGGATGCTTTGGCTTTAAAAAAAATCCCACATTTATTGAGTGTTTGTTCTTATATCAAGGGCATGTCTACTGTTAGTTTTTTAAATCAAACCAAAGAGTTTGATTATGTAGGGGTGACAGAAGATTATATTAAGGTAGAAGACACCTCGCTTGATTACGGACGTTTTATTGGAAAGCAGGATGTGGATGCCTTGTCTCGAGTAGTTGTTTTAGGCAGTGGTGTTAAAAAAGATTTGTTTGGAAAACAAAATCCGATTGGGCAAAAAATTAAAATTAACCAGAAAAGTTTTAGCATCATAGGAGTTATGGAGCCCAGGGGGGTGGTTATGTTTGAGAATCAAGATCAGTTAATTTTTGTACCTTTGAAAACAGCCCAAAAATTACTTCTAGGGGTAAATCATTTGGCTTTTATAAGGGCTAAGGTTGATAAATCAGATAATGTTTCTCTGGTTCAAGCAAGAATAGCTAGATTAATTCGTTATCGACATAATATAAAAGACCCGAGTAAAGACGATTTTACTATTAAAACAACTGTTCAAGCAATGGATATTTTAGGAACAGTTACTCAGGCACTTCAATTATTTTTAGCTGCTGTGGCAGCTATTTCTTTAATTGTTGGCGGAATTGGTATTATGAATATTATGTTTGTGAATGTAAATGAAAGAACTCAGGAAATTGGGTTGAGGAAGGCCTTGGGAGCAAGTAAAAAGGATATTATTATTCAATTTTTAATTGAAAGTGCTGTCATTACATTAATTGGTGGAATAATTGGAATTGTTTTAGGAATTTTGATTGCTTTATTGGCGAGCATTATTGTAAATTATTTTGGATATGATTGGCAGTTTATTATTGAACCAATTGCTATTTTTTATGCGACCATAATGGCTGTGAGCATTGGTTTAATCTTTGGACTTTGGCCAGCTAACAAAGCTTCTAAATTAAATGCTATAGATGCACTAAGGTATGAATAAAATTTCTATTTTAAAACAATCAATTATTGCCTTGAAATTAAACAAACTGCGTAGTTTTTTTTCAATTTTAGGAATTGTAATAGGAGTGGCCTCGGTTGTTATTATTCTTTCAGTGGGACAGGGATTAAAAGGGTTTGTGACGAACGAAATAGAAGCATTTGGTCCAAATATTCTTGATATAGCTATTAAGGTCCCCGGAGACAATCAAATGGGTACAATTGTTTCAGTTGCCAAGGGGATAAAGATAACAACTTTAAAAACAGATGATATTAAAGCGCTTAAAAACAAACAAAGATTTCCATACATAGAAGCTGTTTATGGACAAGCATTTGGACAGGATTGGGTGGCTTATAAAAATAACGAGAAAAGAACAATTTTTTATGGGGCTAGCGCTGATTTTCCTTTGGTTATAAAAACAGCTAAAATAGACAAGGGAAGATTTTACACTGATTCAGAAGAAAAGTCATTGGCCAGGGTGGTTGTTTTGGGAAATAATTTGGCTAATCATTTTTTTAAAAAAAATAATCCTTTAGAAAAGAAAATAAAAATAAAAGGACAAAATTATGAGATAATTGGAGTATTAAAGCCAATGGGGGGGATTGCTATGGGGGGCATAGATATGAATGATTTTCTTTACATTCCATTAGAGACAGCCCTTAAACAAATTTTAGGAATTAATTATTTAACTGAAATAGCTCTGACAATTAAAGATGAAACATATTCTGCGCGAGCAATAAAAGAAATATCTAGAATGTTGCGTCAAAATCATAATATTATTGACCCTAGTAAAGATGATTTTCAAATTACAACCATGGAAGAAATCTTAAATCAAATAAATGAAATTAGTTATGTCTTGAATTTATTGTTAGGGTTTTTAGCAGCTATTTCTTTGTTGGTCGGTGGAGTTGGAATAATGAATATAATGTTGGTAAATGTTACTGAAAGGACAAAAGAAATAGGGTTAAGAAAATCACTAGGGGCTTCAAGTAGAGATATCTTGGGTCAATTTTTAATTGAAGGACTTATTATTACTGGTGTAGGTGGGCTGATTGGGACTTTAACAGGAATATTATTTTCATTTTTAATAGGATTTGGTGCTCAACAACAGGGCCTGACCTGGCCTTTAACAATTTCTTGGTTAGCAGTTAGCATTGCTTTTTTGATTGCAGTAATCATTGGTCTTGTTTTCGGTATTTATCCTGCTAAAAAAGCAGCTAAACTTAATCCAATTAAAGCCTTAAAACATGAATAAAAAATTAAAAATTTTAATAACTGGTTCAAGCGGAACAATTGGGACGGCTTTGTTTATGTTTTTATTAGACAAGGGATATAATGTAATTGGAATTGATAAAAAAGAAAATGTCTGGGAGAAAAAGTTGAATAAATTAACAATAAGAGGGGATTTGCTTAAAAATAAAGATATTGAAAAAATTCCTAAAAATATTGATTTAATAATTCATTTGGCAGCTAATGCTAGAGTTTATGATTTAGTTGTTAATCCTCGGCTTGCATTTGAGAACATGGAAATGATATATAATATATTAGAGGTTGTTAGAAAAAATAAGATATGTAAAATTATTTTTTCAAGCAGCAGGGAGGTTTATGGTAATAATGGAGCCATGGTTTATAAAGAAAATGACAATGAAAATATTGATAGCTGTGCTAGTCCTTATGCAGCTAGTAAAATGGCTGGCGAGGCCTTAATAGCGTCTTATGGCAATTCTTATGACATTGATTATATTATATTTCGGTTTTCAAATGTTTATGGAAAATATGATAAATCAGACCGTTTATTTCCTCTTTTCATTTCAAAAGCCAATCAGAATAAAAATATATTTATTTATGGGGAAGAGAAGATGCTAGATTTTACGTATATTGATGATTGTATTTCTGGTATTTACTTGGCTATTAAAAAATTTTCAAAAATTAAAAATAATACATTTAATTTAAGTTCTGGTCAATCTCATAGATTGCTTGATGTAGCAAAATTAATAATCAGAGAAATGAAAAGCAACAGTCATGTTTTGCTTAAGAATAATAGAGCAGGGGAGGTTTTGCAATATATGGCTGATATTTCAAAAGCAAAAAAGTTGTTGGGATATAATCCAAAATATAATATTAAAAAAGGCGCTAAATTGACAGTTAAGTGGTATAAAAAAATATTTTATTAATTTTTAATTTGTTTTTCTTTACTTGATAATAGGGATAAAAAAATACACCCCTAAATTTTTATTTAAGGGTGTTTTTTTTGATTGAAATGAGATGAGAGATGATTGCAATTACTGAAAACGGAATGCTAGCGACAAGAAATATACTTGCAACAACATTCATATTTTTTGAAACATGCAACACGCAACTCAAAATAAGAAAACTACAACCAATTACTTGTAGAAATAATTTGGTTTTACCAGGCAAAGTAGATTTTTGTCTCCAACCAAAGTTTAATCTACGAGCTAATGGTGTTAACATAAAAAAGATAAACACCATGTTTAGTTCAAGGATTAAAACAGTCCAAAAAATCCATGGTGCTAACCAATTAAATCCAAGCGGAAGAAAAACAGCCGCAAATACTAACTTGTCTCCTAAAGGATCAAGTTTTGCTCCTAGTTCGCTTTCTTGGTTTAATACTCTTGCTAATGGTCCATCAATTACATCAAGTAGCATGGCTGAGATAAAAAATATTAAAGATATAATATAATGTTCATCAATAACAAAAATAAAAATAGGTATTGCTAATATTATTCTAAAGATAGATATAAGATTAGGCCCATTCACTATTTTTTTTCTTATTAAAGGGAGAATAATTATATCTGCTATTTTCTCAAACCAATACTGTTTTTTCTTTTTAGCTCTTTTCTCAAAATCATCAATATATTCTTTTATTTTTGATTGAATCCACTTTTCTTTATAATTATGGATTTTTACCAAAAATTGAGAAAGAATTTTTATTAGTTTTTCCATTTGTTCCCTCCTTTTTTTATTTTAATGAACAATATTTTAAGGGTAGCAGAAAAAGGGGCGATTGTCAATATTTGGATTATATTATTTTATGCCTCTGCTTTTAAAAAAAGCAGAGAATTTGTACTTTAGAGGATCGGCTTTCAAGGAAGGTATGGCCTCTTGCCAACCATTGAAGAGGGGTGCTTAAGTTGATAAAAGAGAAAGAAAAAAGGAGCGATTTTTTATCGCTCCTTTTTATTTATTTACTCAAGGTTACTTTAAAAGGAATATTTTATCCTTAACGCTGTTTCAACTTCATTAATAAAGTCAAGAAAATTCCAACCTATTCTCATTAAAATTTCAATATCTCCATATAAAGAACATTCATACAGATTATTTTTTTCATTAATTTTAATTAGAAGAGGATGCTTGCTTGTTTTGAACTTGGCATTATAATTTTTAAATTCATTTGGTTTTAACCTAAAAGAGAAAAAACCATGAGCCAATTTTTGTCGCAAATCTCTTAATAGTTTTATTTTTTCCCATGAATGAGACTTCTTAAGAGATATTTGAGTAAGGTTATCAATATATTCCATTGCTTTGATTGAATCAGTGAAATAATTTGATTGATTTTCTTTGTCTGGCGCATCTGGACATTGTTCAATATCTTGGACAATGAATGAGACTTGTATTATCATTCTTTCTATTAAAGCTGATCCTTCTATTATCATTGCTCCAACGTAGAGCTTGGAAATTTCTGTCATTTCATCTATGTTGTCTGATGCAAACTCCCAAAATTCTTCAATTAGTTCAGCATTATTAGAACCAGCGCTAGTAGCTTGCTCAATAAATGTTTCATTGATTTCCTTTTCCGTGCTATCAATTAAGTATATTAATTTATATATACCTTCTTTTAATAAATTAATTTTTATTTGATAGATGGTAAGTAAACTTCTCAATCTAGTTGGATTTTGAGAATAATTCATTATAACCTCCTTGGGTTTTGTTTTATTTTTAATGTACTAAATTAAATATATCAAAAAAATAACCATTTGTCAATATATGGTTTTTTGTTTATAATTAAAACAATATGGACGATTTTAACAAAAAAATAAAATTTGGATTTAATAAAAAAATTATTCTCATTTTTTTATTATTATCTATTTTGCCAATTTCAATAATAGGATTTGTATCTGTTTCCTATACAACCAAGGCATTAGAAAAAGAAGCCTTTGAACGATTTGATTCTTATCACATAGAGGCAAAGAGAATTGACGCTGTTTTGTCAAAAGTAAAATCAAGTACTAAAAATTTAGCTGATTTTGCAACTAATGTTTATAATAATCAAGCCATGTTTTATCGTCCTGACCAATGGTCAACTGATAATCTTTTTCAAGGGAAAGACGGACAATATGGTAATAGCGCAAATGAACAGAGTTCAGTAATTGTTTTTAATTGGGTTGACTTTAATGATGAGATAAAAAAGAATTTAACACTATCTTCTAATTTGGATTTTATTTTTCCTTCTATAAAGCAAGAGAATAAAAATATAGATAGTTTATATATTATAGGAGACAATTATTCTTGGTATCGTCTTTATCCAAATTATGATGCTGTGCCTGAGAAACAAGGCGGAGTTGCTATTGATGTTTTGCCAGCTGATTTAAATAAAGATGGAATAGACCCTATTTTTTGGGACAATCTTGATAAAAAATTAAATCCAGGCAAACAAGCAAAATGGAGTCCACCATATCTTGATGTTAGTGGTCATGGATTAGTTACTTCTGTATTAGCCCCTGTTTATAAAGACGATAAAATGATTGCCGTAACAGGCATGGATATGAAATTGTCAAATATTACAAACAGAATAATTGATATTAAGTTATGGGAAACAGGTTATGCTTTTTTAATTGATTCTCAGGCCATGGCAATTAGTTTTCCAGTTAGAGCAGGAGCGGATTTAGAATATAAAAAAGAAAATTTAAAAATTTCCGAAATTAGAAAATATAATTTATTAGCTAATCTTTCAAATCAACAATTTAAAAATGTTATATCAGAAATGATAGAACAAAAACATGTTCATGAGCCAAAAATAGTTGAATTCAATAAAGTAAAAAAATACATTGCATCACATCCAATTGAAAATACAGGATGGGTACTTGGTTTTGTTGTGCCAGTTAATGAAGTTATTCAGAGTGCTGTGTTAGTGAAAAATTTTATAATAGCAATTCTTTTTTTGGCTTGTTTTTTTCTTTTAATAATAATATTTTTTGGGTCAAAATTAATTACAAAACCAATGGAAGAGCTAGTTAAAGGAGTTGATGAAATGAGCAGAGGGAATCTTTCATATCAAATCAAAATCAAAACAAAAGATGAAATTCAAGTTTTGGGTGAAAAGTTTAATGAAATGGCTGTTAAATTAAAACAATATTATGCTACTTTGGAAGCCAAAGTGAGACAAAGAACAAAACAGCTAGCTCAAGCGAAAAATCAGATTGAAAGAGAGAAAAACAGGATTCAAGCAATGCTAAATAGCATTGGTGACGGCGTTTTTGTTATTGATAATGGCCAAAAATTAATTTTAATAAATCCTTCAGCAGTTAAAATATCAGGTTTTGAAGCCAATAATTGTTTAGGCAAAAAATATGATAAAGTTTTTGAATTTTTAAAAGAAAATGATAATTCTGTTAATAAAAAATTTATTATTAAAGCAATAGATAGCGGTAGAACAACAAGTATGCGAAATCATACTGTGCTTGTTCATAAAAATAAAAACAAAATTCCAATAGCTTGTTCATCTGCTCCTATTAAAGACGAAAATAAAAATATTATTGGAGCGGTGATTGTTTTTAGGGACATTACTCAAGAAAGAGAAATAGAAAGAATAAAGTCAGAGTTTGTTTCTTTGGCTTCTCATCAATTAAGAACCCCTGCCACAATTATTAAATGGGGGGTAGAAATGATGTTACATCAAAAAAAAGACAATGCAGACAAGCAAGAAGTAGAACAAATACAAAGAGTTCATAGAGGGGCTACTAGAATGATTGAGTTAATTAATGATTTACTTGATGTCTCTAGAATGGAATCAAGTAGATTGGTTTTTGACTTAAAACAAATACAATTAAAAGAATTGACTGATAAAATAATAGAAGAATATAAGCCATATTTGGCCAAGAAAAAAGCAAAAGTAATCTTTAATAAAAATTTAAAATCTTTGCCAAAAGTTGAAGTTGATTTAGAGAAAATGCGGCAAATTATTATTATTTTACTTGATAATGCGGTTAAATATTCTCCAGAGGGAGGGGAAATTACAATAGAGATTCATACAGATGATGTGAAACAACAAATTATTTATTCAGTAAAAGATAATGGAGTTGGTATTCCTGCTAAAGAAAAAGATAAGATATTTAATCGATTTTTTAGAGCTGAAAATGTATCTCAAAAACCTGGTACAGGGCTAGGGCTTTATTTAGCCAAAGGGCTAATAGAAGCTTTTGGTGGAGAGATGGGCTTTAAATCAAAAGAGAATCAAGGGGCTACTTTTTATTTTAAATTACCTTATAATAAATAAATAACAAAATAAAATTAATAAATTATGTCAGCAACAAAAAAAATTAAAATTTTAATTGCAGAAGACGAGCCAGATATGCGCAATATTTTAAAAGGCATGGTATCCAGTGCCGGCTATATTGTGATTACGGCTGAAAACGGAGAACAAGCAATAAATTTGGCTATCAAAGAAAAGCCAAACTTGATATTGCTTGATATTATAATGCCCAAATTAGATGGGTTTGAAGTTTTGAAAAAAATGGAATACAACCCAGCTTTACAAAATACGCCAGTTATTATTCTGTCTAACATGGGGCAAGAAAAAGAAGTTGCCAAGGGTAAAGCTTTGGGGGCGGTTGATTATTTGATTAAGGCAGATATTCATTTAACTGAAATATTAGATAAAATTGAAAAACATCTTTAAATCATTAAATGACATTGGATTGACAAAATAGCTAAAATTTGATATAATCCTTTATAGTTCATCACAAAATCAAACAATGGAGGGCGATATGAAGATATTGTTAATTACAGGGATTATAGTTTATTTTTTGAGTAGATTTTCAGTTGTAGGGCTAAATGGTGATTTTAATGATAAAGGGTGGAGAATAAAATTTTATTTTATTTCTATTATCCTGGCAGAAATAATCACTATAAGCGTAATTGTTTTTCAGTTATTTGTTGATGTTTGGGCATGGTCTTTAATAGAACCATATCAATCAATTGGTTTTTTAATTTTCTTAGCAGGAGTATTTATATCTGTTTGGGGGAGAAAAGAACTTAAAAATAATTGGAGAACAGCTCGTTGTATAGCCAAGCCAAAGATATTAGTTGATACTGGTCCGTATAAATATGTAAGACATCCAATTTATATTGGTAGCTTATTAATGGGGATTGGCTTTGAGATGACTTTGGCAAGTTATTTCTTAATAATTGTTCTAACTCTTGGGACTGCATTTATAATTAATTGCATGAGGCAAGAGGAATATTTTTTAACATCATGGTTTAAGGAATATGAAGAATATAAGCAAAAAACTAAACTCCCGTTTTAAAAAAAAGAGGCTATTTGATAAAACTTATGGCCTCTTTCCTTGTTTATGAATTATTCTAAAAAAATAAAAATATATTTTTTAATTTGTATACCATTTTTTATGCTTTTGCATTGGTTGGGGTGGAGGGAGTATTATTATACGATTTTCTTATATGATAAAGTTCTTCATTTTTTAGCCGGAGCAAGTATTGGGCTATTATCTATATGGACTTTACAAGAAAAAAAACAGAAACATGTAAAGATAAAATCAATTATGCTTGTTTTTTTAATTGGAATAATATGGGAAATATCAGAATATATAATTGATCACAGTATTGGGATTTCTTATAATTTAATGGCACTACAACAAGGAAGGGTTGATACTTTTTGGGACATTATGGCAGATTTAATGGGTGGCATTTTTTTATTATTAATGTTATAATCTTTTAAGATGCAAAAACCAATTGTAATAGCAATTTGTAATAGAAAAGGAGGAACTGGCAAAACAAATATAGCTGTAAATTTGCCAGCTTTTCTGGCTTATTTTGGCAAAAAAGTTTTATTAATTGATTTAGACCCTCAATCAAACGCAAGTTCTGGATTAGGACAGGAAAATAATGACAAGGGAATTTATGAAGTATTAAGTAAAGAGATATCTTTAGGGGCATCAATGAACGAGGTTTTACCTAACTTTTGGCTTTCCCCGGCAACTCCTAATTTAGTGGGAGCTGACATTGAGTTAGTAAATGCAGATAATAGAGAATCAATTTTATCTCAAGTTGTAAAATCATTTTTTAATAATACTGAAAATGAATTTGATTTTGTTTTTATTGACACACCTCCTTCTTTTGGATTAATTACATTGAATGCAATGGTGGCAGCAGATGAAATACTTATCCCTGTTCAAACAGAATACTATGCTTTAGAGGGGCTCACACAGCTCATTCAATCAATTAACTTAATAAAACAAGAATTGAAACCAGATTTATCAATCATGGGAGCTGTTTTAACAATGTATGATAAAAGAAATAAACTTTCATATGATGTTTGGCAAGAACTTTATAAGAATTTTCCTTATAAAATATTTAGAACAGTAATACCAAGAAATACTTCTTTAGCAGAAGCTCCTAGTCATAGTAAAACAATTTTAGAGCATGCTCCAAAATCAAAAGGTGCTAATGCCTATAAAAGATTAGCCAAAGAAATTTTATTTGAACATAAAAATTTTTAAATTATGTCTTTAGGAAGAGGAATAGGGGCTTTAATCCCTTCAAAATCAATTAGAAAACACTCACAAGAAGTTTTGGGAAAAACAAAAGAAAATGTTTTGTTAATACCAATAAATCAAATTAATCCAAACCCAAATCAACCAAGAAAAAATTTTGCTCATTCTGAAATGGAAGAATTAATTAATTCAATTAAAAAAAATGGGATTATTCAGCCAATAATTCTTACTAAAATTTCTTCATCGCCTGATAAATATGAAATAATTGCAGGAGAAAGACGTTGGCGGTCTGCTAAATTTTTAGAAATGGATGAAGTGCCGTCATTGGTTCGCTCAATTAAAAATAATGAAAAATTAGAAATTTCTTTAATAGAAAATATTCAAAGAAAAGACTTAAATCCAATGGAAAATGCAGTTGCTTATCAAAGATTAATTGATGAATTTAATCTAACTCAAGAGCAAATATCAGAGAGGATAGGGAAGTCAAGAGCAAACATTGCTAATACATTACGATTATTAACTTTGCCAGACATAATTCAACAAGCAGTTAGAGACGAAAGGATAACAGAGGGACATGCTAAGGCCTTACTAGCAATTAAAAATGAACAAAGTAGAAAATTAATGTTAAAAAGAATACTTGGAGCAGGATTGACTGTTAGGGAAACAGCTCAAATAGCAGCTGGCAATAAATTTAGAAAAAAAATAACTCCTGATAGAAATTTATTAGCCAAAGAAGAAGAATTATCATTATTTCTTGAAACAAAAGTTAAATTACAGCCAACCGTGAAAAAAGTTAAAATTATTATTGAAGCATATAATAATGATGATTTAAATAGAATAATAAATAAAATACAAAAACATAAATAATATTTACTTTTTAATTTATGTTTGTTAAAATGAAATTATTATGGCAATTGAAAGCAAAAGAAAACAAAATGAACCAATGAATTTTTTTCTAAAAAAATTTTCTGACAGAGTAAAACGTAGTGGTATTCTTAACCAAAAGAAAAAAACAAAATTTCTAACCAAACCCTTAAATAAAAGGGCCAGGAAAGAAAACGCACTCAAGAAAAAGAAAACGTCAGAGCAATTATTTTATTTAAAAAAAACAGGTAGAATAAAATAATTTTATGGAATTATTAAAACAAATTGAAGTAGATTTAATAAAATCTATAAAATCAAAAGACCGTGATTTGGCAGTTGTTTTAAGAGATATAAAAACTGCTTTATTAAATAAAGAAGTTGAATTACGTCCTCTTGAGCAATTAATGACAGATGAGATTGCAGTTAATATAATTCAAAAACAAGCCAAGAAACGGACAGAAGCAATTGAGTTTTATAAAAAAGGAGGCAGAAAGGATTTGCTTGAGAAAGAAGCCAATGAATTAAAAATTTTATCAAAATATTTACCAGTTGAACTTGATAAAGCAATTATTATTAAAATAGTTTCAGAAATTATAAAAAACATAAATGCTCAGGGAATGAAAGATTTTGGCAAGGTAATGGGCATGGCGATAAAAGAAATAAAAGGCAGAGCTTCAGGCGACAAAATTAAACAAATAGTTCAAAAGCAATTATCTAATATTTAATTTTAAGATGAAGAATATTTTTAAAATTATATTTTTATTATTATTTTTTGCTTTTTTATTTTTTTCACCTCTTGCTAATGTTTTAGCTCAAAATGAAATGAATCTTAACCAAGGCTTGTCAGATTTTGGCAACACAGCCGGGTATGGACAAGCTGATTTACCTCAAGTTGTTGGCAATATTATAAAAATCGTGCTTGGTTTACTCGGATTAATCGGTGTAATTATAATAATAACAGGAGGGGTTATTTGGTTAACTTCAGCTGGTGACCCTGAAAAAATAAAAAAAGCTAGAAGAATTATGCAAGAAGGCATAATTGGAATGATAATTATTCTTTCTTCGTATGCAATAGTGGCTTTTATAATGACTAGATTTGCTGGAATTACAGGGGAGGGGTGGACAGGATCAGGAGGAGACCCAGGTGGTTCTGGTTCATATGGTGATGTTTTTAAAATAACCAAAATTGAGACAACTCATGGTGGGGATGAGGCAAGCTATCATCAAGATGTATATCTTTGTTCAGCTGTTCAGCCCCTTTTTAATTCTAGGGTTAATAGCGGGAAAATAGATGATTTAGTTCTTGATGAAAGCATAAAAATAACTAATAATGTTGGAGAAATTTTTACTGGAACATGGCAAACACGTAATAATGCTATTATTTTTAAACATGTGGCTACACTTTTTGATGCTAATACTAATTATTCTGCTTATTTACCAAAACAAATATTAGATTCGCAGGGCCGGACATTACAAGAATGTATTGCCTCGGGTAATTGTCAAGAAACAGGCAGTAATTTTATTTGGGATTTTACAACCGGAGAAACAACAGACATCATTAATCCGGAAGTTACTTCAACTTATCCAATTTCTGATATTAATGACCTTGATTATCCAGACACAAATGTCTCCATGAACCCAGTTATTCAAGTAAGATTTTCAGAGCCGATTGATGTGACGACAGTAATGGACGAAAACAATAATTTAATAGCAAATAATATTTGGGTAGACAAATTGAGTGAAGAAGGAGGAGCAATAGAAGAAACATTTATGGCTGATGTTTGGGAGGTAGAGATGGCTGGTAATGGTTTTAATTTAGAATTAATTGATAGTAATTTATTGGAATCATTTACTTGGTATAGAATTCACGTTGAACATATTATGGACCTTTGTGGCAATGAAATGACTGAAGCAAAAGAGTGGGAATTTCAAACAAATGATTCATCTCCTGGCATAAAATCATGGCATCCTACTGGAGACAATACCTGTCCAGATGCTGACATTATGGCTGTTTTCAATACATCTATGTATAACAAACGGGTTGAAATTACTTTAACAGGGGGAGGGGACAATATAAACATAAGCATAAACCCATCTCAAGTTGGCGAACCATACTCTGTTCAATTTGCGGGTGGAACATTTAGGGTTGATGATGTTCAAAATATGAACAAATTCAAGGTTTTTATACTTGAATTAGACAATAATTTGCAAAATAATACACCATATAATGTATCTATAATGACTGATTTAGTGATGAATCAGCAAGGAGATTTACTCACACATTCATGGGATTTTACTTCAGCTACTTTAGAAACATGTGTTTGTTCTCCATTTATTTCGCGGTTAACCCCGGATCAAGGATCAGAAGGGGAGTGTTTGACAATTCATGGTTCATGTTTGGCCGGGACAACTTATCAGCCAGCCGAACCTTTTGATGTTAATTTTGTTGCCGGGGCAGCCACAAGTACTATTATCACAATGCCTGTTCAAGGTTATGACGGGCGATACATTACTACAATGGTTCCGTCTGACAATGAAGGGGCAGACTACTTGGAGGGGGATATACTTGATGTTAAAACATCAATTGTTTATGAAGATAGTGGGCAGTCCTTGGAAAGTAATTCTTCTCAATTTTATGTTGATAGTTTGTTTCAGGCACAAGGACCATGCTTATTTAAAATAACACCTGCTTATGGTTATCCAAACATAAATAATGTTGATTTAAGAGGAATAAGATTTGATGAGGAATCTGAATTATCTCAAGTAAGGTTTTATTCTAATAAAATTGCTTCTTATGATTCATGGACAGATATTAAAGTATCTTCAGCACTGGTTCCTCTTGGAACAGTCACAGGTGATGTTGTTTTAATTAATAACATTGGTCAAAGCAATCCTTTGCCTTTCACTTCTTTAGACCATCAATTGCCAGTTATCACGGAAATTAGTCCAAATAGAGGAACAAATGATATTACCATCCCAACTTATATTACTATTACGGGGGAACATTTTAGTAATAATAAAGGACAAAAATATATTGGGTTTAAGGATTCACAAGAAAACATTTATACAGCTGAAATAGGTTGTAATAATTGGTCAGATACAAAAATTGTAGCAGTTGTTCCAGCAGAGCTAACAATGGATGAAAGTTATCAGGTAGCTGTAATTGATCCTTATTGGGGAGAAAGCAATAAAGAAGATTTCTTCGTTACTGCTGAATTTCATCCGGCAATTTGTAAATTAAACCCAAATAATGGTAATGTTGGAGATAATATTGATATTAATGGAATTAGTTTTGGTAATGATATTGGGGATAGTAATGTTACTTTTGCGGGCACAACTATTGATGGAATTGACGAGAATAATTGGGAAAATATATCAATTGGTTTTAATGTGCCAAACAATCAAGAACAAGAAGCAGATGTTATTGTTAGGGTTCGCTCACCAATTGAAACAGGATTTCCCTTAAAGGCGTCTAATCCGGTTCCATTTTATAAACCACCTAAAATTATTAAAATTACTCCTGATAATGGGCCCTTGACAACTTGGATAACTATTAAAGGCGAAAACTTTGGTTCATCTTTTGGAAATGTTTATTTTAAATATAATGGAATTAATTATTTAGCTGATTCTTTGCCAGATTTTTGTCCATCTAACTGGACTAATGAACAAATTATTGTTGTGGTGCCAAACGAATTGCCTGCTCTTTCAGAAGAATCAAATAATTATGATGTTGATGTTTTCATTGAAACATCAGCTGGAATTAATAGTAATGAAAAATCATGGGAAGTTAATAAAAGCCCATTAGGCCCAGCTTTGTGTTCAATAGATCCTTATTATGGGCTAGTAGGGTATTCTCCTATTGAAATAAAGGGAGTGAGATTTACCTTAGAACCTGAAATTACGGGTAGAGAACTAATTTTTAAAAATAATAAATTGGCTGGAGTTTTATCATGGGTATCTGATACTTTAATAGATGATATTGCTGTACCAGCTCAAGCAGTTACAGGAGGAGTGTTTGTAAGGAAAAAAATTAAAACAAATTTTCGTTTAGTTTGTAATGGTTTTCAGTTTGGGGAGACCTGTTTTGGTGATTGGGAAGAAATATGGGATGAAGAATGGATAAATAGCAATTCTTTACATTTTATGACTGAAATTCCAGAAGGAGAAGAGTTATTAATGGTAGCCCAAAGGAATGATTGTTCTTCTTCATACAGAACTCCAAACCCATGGCCTGACTCAGATTATGCTTGTAAAAACGCAGGCATTTTAGTTGAATTTAATCAAATTGTAACTACTGGGTTAAATAATAATAATATTATTATTAAAAAATGTAATTCTGCTAATGAAGATTTTGATCAAGAGGATTGCGTTGTAATTAGTGGCTCAATAATAGAAATGCAATTATCAAATTATACTGGGGTTAAATTTGAACCAGATAATCTTTTAGATGCTAATTATTGGTATCAGGCAATTATTAAAAGTGGTCCTAGCGGTGTTGTAGGAGAAACAGGCAATCAATTAGATGGTAACGAAAATGGATTTGAAGATAACACTCCTAATGATGATTATGTTTGGAAATTTAAAACAAATAATCAAGAAGAACTTTGTCCGGTTGAACAGGTTATGCTTATTGAAAATGTTCCAGCAGATGAATTGCCAGGAAAAATTATCCACCCTAATACAAGAGATTATTTTTCTTCTGCCATTGGTCCAAATTGTCAGATTTTAACAAGTGGTATGACATGGGCATGGGCATCATCAGATATTGGCATTGCTACAATAACACCACAAACAGAACCATCTCAAGCTCAAGCAGAATCTGTTTCTTTGGGTGAAATTGATATTGTTTCAACCACAACTCTTGATGGGCAAGATACGGAAGCACAAATTCATTTAGAGGTTGCTACACAAATTAATATAGAGTCAATCAATCCAAGTAATAATGAATCTGGTGTTTGTAGAAATATTTTTCCTATTATTGTATTTAATCAAAAGGCAAACTTAGCCACTATTTCATCAACCACAATAAATTTTTATGGCAAATATGAGGCATCTCAGACAGAATTAAATTGTTATGAAGAAGCGCAAGGTGTTTGGTGGTGTGAATTGCCAATTGTTATATCTAAATTTCATAATGCTAATAATAAAACAGAAGTTTATATAAATGTAGGATTATTAATAGCCAATAATGATTATAAGATAGAAATCAGTGGAGGAGAAAATGGAATATATAGTTTTTATGATATTGTCATGGGAAATGATTATTTGTTTGAATTTTCAACCAAAGAAGATATTTGTTCGGCAAACTTAATAGATATAGACGTAATTCCTGAAATTATTGAAAATACTCAAGAAATTTCAGAGAATGATTTTATCTTTTTTAATGCAGGAGATGATATTGATTTTATGGCAACAGTAAAAGATGATGACAATAATCAAATTATACAAGTGACAAACCTATATGAATGGCAATGGTTATGGTCATCTTCTGACCAAGAGATAATCAATATTAATGATTCGTCAACTACTGATAATGAAACAGGGGTGGTTCAAAATAATAATGGGAACTCTGAAATAATAGGAGGCATTGAAATCATTATTGATGCTCTTAATCAGACAGTTGGGGATCAATATTTAAAAAAGATTCAAACCAAGGTTTTTTTATGTGAAAATCCTTGGTTTTATCAGGATTGGACAGGAGGAACCAATTATGGTAATGCTGTTGGTGAAAATGAAGAAACCAATTTTGAATTATTATATTGTAGGGATTAAATAATTTATGTTTAAAAAAACAATAATAAAAATTTTATTATTTATCAGTATGGTGGCTGTATTATTTTTGATTTTTATTAATTATAAATTCACGTCTGCACAGGATCTTTTACCTGAGATAGATACTCCTGTATTTTTAATGCCAACCGAAAACATGGTCAAGGAAATCATTTTCCCAATAACAGGGAATGACGATGTGATTGGTTTGAGAGTATATAAAAATCCTAAACGTTTTAAGGTTTTGGACTGGTATAATGAATATGCTTATTCTCCTGGAAGCCCAACCAATGTAGTTATTGATGGCTATAACGGGCTTAATGACGGCAGAACAATTTATGTTGGAGTAGCTGATGTTATGGATGAAGAAACAAGTCCAGTTATTAACACTAGAATTTATCTTATTTCTCGCAATGATAATGCTAGCTCAGACACCATAAATATTTTTAATCAAATGTTAAGCAACTGGAGATTTAATGTTAATATTGAAGACGAAAATCACAAGAATCAGATTAAAAGGGATTTAAATAGAATTTATGACTTTAAGCAAGCAATTATTCCTAATTTAAAAAATTATAAAAATTCATCAGGAAATTATCCAGAATTAACATCAGGCACCTATATCCAGGGGCAAACAAATAGTAAATGGATTTCATGGCAAAATGTCTTTGGGTCTTTATTGGGGCAAACACTACCGATTGACCCTATTAATGAATTTAATGGATTTTGTGCTGGCTGTCCATCAGACACTGATTCGTCTGATTATCAATGTAATAATACTTGTTATAATTCAAATACTTTTTATTTTGAACATCCTAATGGCTCTTATGTTTATCAATATTATGCTCCAGAAGATTCGGCTTGCTTAGGGGATTATTATACCGGGGCTGCTAATTTTGAATATAAGCCAACTGATGGATATGTTACTTGGCAAGGAGAAGATATTTCTGGTAATGAAGATAATATAATAATTTCTCAATTAGACGAAATAGGTATTTCCAATTTTTCATATAGTCCGCCAGAAGCTCCTGTTTGTGGCAATAATATCATGGAATGTGGAGAAGTTTGTGATCAAAATCAAAATTCTAAAGAAAATGCTTTTTGTAATCAAACTACTCTTTGTTTTGGGTGGGCTTGTGAGATAGATTGGGCTGATTGTAATGGAGACCTTCAAGAAGATACTTCAAATGGTTGCGAAACTCATATTGGTGGCTCTGCTGACAATTGTGATGTTTGTGGAAATATTTGTTATGTGCCTGACAATGGAACATCTCAATGTATTGATGGAGAATGTAGTTGGTCTTGTAATGAGAATTATCGGGGTTGGCAAAACACATGTCAGTTAGACCAGTGTCAATCACCAGCTGGAGAAATTAATGATTCTAATGCTCAAACATGTTCAATCGCTAATGGACAGGGCGAACAACAGAGGTATTGCGAAGATTATTACCCAACTCAACCAACGCCTGACTGGGGAGCATGGGGAAGTTGTTATGCTACTACTTGCAATAATGATTACAGGGGATGTACTCCTGGGCAGACATGTTTACTAGCCAATAACGATTGTATTTATTGTGGACTAGACCATTGTGTGTCTCCAAATACAGATATTGATCAATCACAAACAAGAGATTGTGGCATGGCCAATGGAAATGGCGAACAAGAAAGAACTTGTCTTGATTCTTGCCCTAATCCTGACTGGGGAGCATGGGGGACTTGTTATGTTACAGCATGTGATTATGGCTATAGGATTTATCAATCATATAATATTTGTGAATTAGATCATTGTTCTGATGATGAAAATACATGGGGAACTATAGGGGATTTTGACACAAGAGATTGCACAGCCCTAAAAGAACATGCTCAAGATGCTGATGAATCAAGAGAATGCATTGATAGCCATCCTCCTTTTTGGCAAAATTGGTCATGTGTTTTAAATGAATGTCTTTATAATCCAACTGATGGCTATTATAGAATTTATAACAATCAGTGTGAAGTAGCTCATTGTACAGATGCTTTTACAAACCCGGATGTACCTGCCAATAATTCAGAAACACAAGTTTGTGACTTGTATTGTGATTTATATGGAACTCAAGTTGATTGCGGAGACGGAACACAGCATAGGGATTGCAATTTTAGTATTCATCCTCCTGCTTGGCCCAATTGGAGTGGAATAACTTGTTTGGTAGATAATTGTATTAATGGCTATCACCAAGTAGGCGATGATAGTTGTGTTATTGATATTCCATCAACTCCAAGCGATTTATCAGCAACCGTAATATCTTCATCACAAATAGAATTATCATGGACAGACAATGCTGATACTGAAACAGGAATTAAAATAGAAAGAAGCTCTGATGGAGTTATTTGGCAAGAGATTAACACGGTTGCTTATGATGTAACATCATATATTGATGGAAGTTTAGCTCCAAATACTCTTTATCATTATCAAATAAAGGCCTATAATAATGGTGGGGATTCAACTTATTCAAACATTGCTTTTGAAACAACCCATCCATTGGCCCCACTTGCTCCAAGCGGTTTATCGGCTTTAGCAGTATCTTCGTCTCAAGTAAATTTATCATGGAGTGATAATTCTACAAACGAAACAGGGTTTATAATTGAAAGAGCTGATTTAATTGATGGAACATGGACAAGCTGGGTAGAAATCGTAGCTCTCGGAGTAAATGAAAATTCATACAATAATGATACTGGGCTTGGAATAAATATGACTTATAATTACAAGGTCAAGGCCTATAATAGTGGTGGTAGTTCTGGCTATTCTAATCAGTCAGAAGTGACTACATTGTTGCCTGCTCCTGCATTAAATTTTTGTCAAATAGATGATGAAGAGATTCGCTTGTTATGGCCAGATTATGGTGATAATGGACAAACGGGTTTTATTTTAGAAAGAAAATTCAACAGTGAATCATGGCTAATTCTAACAGACAGTATTCCAGCTAATGAATATTTATATAATGACGAAAATGTTATGGGAAATACTGGCGATATTTATCATTATAGAATAAAAGCATATAATATTAATAATACATCGGAATATTCCAATGAAGTTATGGTTAATTATTATTGTTTCTTCTATCAAGAAGGTTGTTCTTCGTGTAATTAATTTATAAAAAAATAAAAAATTATATTTATGTCAGAAGAAAAAATAGAAGATATTTTTAAAGAAGTTGAAAGGTCTTCTAAAAAACAAACAAATCAAGAGACATTTAAGCAAGAAGCTGATTTAATGGCTAACAAGAACAAATCTCCAATTAAAGTGAGACAAGTGAATGTTGATAATCCTTTGCCAAAAAAATTATTATTGAAAAAATTTTTAAAACCAACCATACTTATAATTATAGTAATAATGGTTGTTGGGGGAGCATTGTATGGTTGGAAAAATTTAAAACAAACTAACCAGCCAGAAATTATTATTCCGATAGTCAATCCAGCTCCAGAAGTAAATGTTCAAGAAAAAGATGAATCAATTATTAAAAAAGACATCAACGATGATGCTGACAGGGATGGACTTAAAGACGAAGAAGAATCAGCGTTGGGCACAAATAAAAATAAAATAGATTCAGATGATGATGGATTATCAGATTATGAAGAAGTAAAAATTTATTTAACAGATCCTTTAAATAAAGATACTGATGGAGATGGAAATACTGACGGAGATGAAATAAAAAACAGAAAAGACCCAAATAATCCAGACGTAGGTGCTTTATTATTTAATTTACAAGAAGAAATAAAAAAATTAAAATAATTTTATGTTTGAAGATAAAAATAAAACAAATAATTCGTCTCCTCAATCTCAGCCAACTCCTGCTCCTCAACCAGCCCCAAAGCCGGCTGGTTCGGTTCCAGTTCCTCAGCCAACTCCTGTTTCTCAGCCAACTCCTGCTCCTCAGCCAACTCCTGCTCCTCAACCAGTCCCAAAGTCGGCTGGTTCGGTTCCAGTTCCTCAGCCAACTCCTGCTTCTCAACCAGCCCCTGAGTCGGCTGGTTCAGTTCCTGCTCCTCAGCCAACTCCTGCTCCTCAGCCAGCCCCTGAGTCGGCTGGTTCGGTTCCAGTTCCTCAGCCAACTCCTGCTCCTCAACCAGCCCCTGAGTCGGCTGGTTCAGTTCCTGCTCCTCAGCCAACTTCTGTGCCTCAACCAGCCCCAAAGCCGGCTGGTTCAGTTCCAGCTCCTCAGCTCCAGAAGATTGATACAAAACAAGAGGAATTTGAAACGCCTGAGTTAGCTAAAAAAGAAATTATTGAAAAAGCAGCCCAAGAAGGAGCATCTTCTAAGGGAAAGGTTTATACAATGCCCGGTAAATTTAAAAAATTTAAACCAAAAAAGAAAAAAAGAAAGAAAAAGAAAAATATAATAATTTTTGTAATTTTAATTATTTTACTACTTGGTGGCGGTGGCTTTGGTTTTTTTATGTGGATGAATAATTATTATCAATCAGTTCAAGAACAACCTCAACCACAAACAGAGGTAAAAGAAGAAGAACAAGCAGAGCCAGCGCCAACAGAAGGAGAGGTAAAAGAAGAAGAACAAGCAGAAGAGACAATTAAAGAAGAAGAACAGCCAATAGAGGAAGAATCGATAATTGAAGAGGTTTTATCAGCAGAACAAATAATTACAACCGAGGCGGTTAATAATGAAAACAAAAAAATTGCAGAAATTGAATTTTATTTGCCAGCCGGAGCAATTAATGAGAATACTACATTTGAAATGAATATTACATCTCAATTATGGACAAATAAATTACAGCAAGAATTTTTGGTAGAAGAATCTTCATACAAGGTTATTGAAACCATCTATAATTTTAATATTGAGCCAAATGATTTTTCACTTGTTTTTTCTGAGTCAGTTAGACTAAAAATATCATATAATCAAGAATTTATTAATGCTGATTGGGAAGAGCACTTAGTTTTAGGATATTTTAAAGATAATCTATGGACACCTCTTGAATCTATTTTGGACACGAATAAGAATACGTTATCTATTAATTTTGATATTTTGCCTTCAAAAATTTTTGCTATTCTAGTTGCCAAGGATAAAACAACTCCAAAAATTGAGAAATTCCAAATTGCTCCAAATATCCCTCTAAGCATTGATTCAGATAATGATGGATTAACTAATATAGAAGAAAATATTTTTACAACTCAAATAAATAATCCTGACACTGATGGTGACGGAAACCCTGATGGACAAGAGGTTCTTACATTAATGCACCCATTAAATTCTGGAGAAGCACAACTTGCCAGTTCTGGGTTAATTAATGTTTATACCAACCCAACTTATTCCTATAGTTTTTTCTATCCAAGTTCATGGTTGGCCAGAGCATTGCCAGAAACAGCTAATCAAGAAGTATTAGTGATTACTAATACTGGAGAATTTTTTAGCATCACAGTGGAAAATAATTTAGAAAAATTATCTCCAAAAGAATGGTATTTAAGACAATCTCCAGACATTGCAGAAGAATTATTATTTGAGACAATTATAGACAATCAACCAGCTATATGGAATCCTGAAAAATTAACAATATATACTGCTAAAGAGGATAGGGTCTATGCAATTTCTTATAACATTGGTATAGAAAAAAAATCAAATTTCAAAACCTGTTTTGAAATGTTAATAAATAGTTTCCAATTCATTGTTCAAATACAAGGAAGACCTAATAATACATTGATTAAGTATCCTGATAGTCCGGGAGTTTATCTTATTGAAAATAATAAAAAAAGAGCTTTTCAATCAGGAGAAATATTTGAGATGATAGGATTTAAATGGGAAGACGTAATAGAAATTCCCATCAATGAAGTTTATGAGGATGGCGATATCATAAGCGGACGATTAAATGGGACTTTGATTAAATATCCTAACAGTTCAGGTATTTATTTTATTGAAGATAATAAAAAAAGAGCTTTTCAATCAGGAGAAATATTTGAAATGCTAGGGTTTAAATGGGAAGATGTAATAGAGATTTTGGTTGGAGAAATATATGAAGATGGTCCAATAATTGGAAACACATCATCAATAACTCCAGTCATTGAAGAAGGTAACACGACTTCAACTCCTGGTTCAGAATAATTTTTTTATGATAAAAAAAATAATATTTTTAATTATTATTGTTTTATTTTTTTTCATTTTTCTCTTTAAAGGAGAAAATGTTTTTTATTTTCTTTTAAGCCCTTTACAAAGATTTTTTTCTTTTTCTTTAGTTCAAAACAATCTTGATAATAATATTTGTGATGAAAAAACTCAAATTAAAATATTTCAAAATGAAAATCAAATTTTAAGAAAACATCTTAATTTTCTTGAGAAATCAAAAGATAAATTTATTTTAACTAACGTTATCGGTAGAAAAATAGGAGTTGATTCCAACTGGACATTATTAGATAAAGGAAAAAATGATGGGGTAATCAACGGGCTAGCAGTTGTTGATGCCAGAGGGTTTTTGATAGGTAAAATATACAAAACAACGGATTATTATTCATTTTTAATGCCAATATTTGACTATAGGTCTTTAATTTCAGCAGATATTTTAAGCAATGTTAATGATAATGAACAAACAAACAATATTGTGTCAGGAATTATCAAGGGGCAGTATGAATCAACCATAAAAATAGAATATGTTCCATCAAATAAAAAAGTAAATATTGATGATTTTATTATTACTTCTGGGTTACAAGAAAATATTAGAAGAGGTATAATTATTGGAAAAATAGATGCAATAAATGAAAATACGAGCACTATTTTTAAGGATATAATTATAAAATCTTTTTTTAATAAGAATTTTAGGATAGCTTCTATTATACTTCCAAAATAAACATATGGAAATTTTTAAATTTTTTTCAATTCTTTTACTAATTTTAATTTTTTTTGTATTAAATTTATCTTTAACATTTATATTTAAAGACATTTCTTTAGTTTTTGTTTTAATTATTGTCTTGGCGATAATATATTCAATCAAAATGCCATCTAATAAAAATATTCCTTATAATCTATTGATATTCTTTGCTTGGGCTGGAATTTTGTTAGACATATATTCTATTTTTCCAAAAGGATTAATGTTTTTGTCATTATTTTTAAGTGCCTGTATTAGTTATAAATTTATTGTTCAAAAATTAAATTTATCAAGTTCTTTAAATATTTTTATTACTGGATTTTTAATGAGTTTTGTTTGGCAAATATTTTTTTTAGGGCTTAATTACATCTATTATTTTTTTAATTTATTAGAAACAAAAATTAATATTAATGAAATTTATATATCTAATATTTTTTTATTGTTATTTTTGCAAGGGTTTTTAGTTGTTTTTATGATTTTTGTTTTAAAAATGACAAAATTTAATTTTCATAAATCATGAAAGATTTGTTTTCAATAAAATTAAAAGATAATAGTATTAGAGATAATAAAATAGAAAAATCTTCATATAATCCAGTAGAGTTTGACTACACCTCAACCAACCAAGAAAGCATGGATGCATCAACTTTGGTTGAGCCAATTAAAAATAGTAGAATTTATTGGCTCTATTTTTTATTTATCTTCTGTTTTTTAATTATTATTGGGCGAATTACTTGGCTACAAATTGTTTTAGGAAATAAATATGAAAATATTGCAGAAGGGAATAGAATTAGAATAACTAAAATAAAACCAGATAGAGGGCTTATTTATGACTCAAATCTTAATTTATTAGTAGAAAATATTCCAAAATTTTCATTAATTGTAGTGCCCGGAGACCTGCCAAAAGACGAGCTAATCAAGGCAACCATTATCAATGCTTTGAATAAAAAGATGGAGGAACTTGAAATATCCACCCAAGAACAAATTAAAATTTTTGAAAATTTAAATACATATTCATATAATAAAGTTATTCTCAAAAATAATTTAAGTCATTTAAATGCAATGAAATTAATGCTAGTGGTCAATAATTTGCAAGGCATTTTACTTGAGCCAAGTAGTCAACGTTATTATTTAATGCCAGCAAATTTTTCTCATATTTTGGGATATGTTGGTAAATTAAACAAACTTGAATTAACCAAGTATCCAGATTATTTAATTACAGATAATATAGGGAAGACGGGAATAGAATTGTATTACGAAGATGTTTTAAAAGGTAAATATGGCAGAAAAAAAATAGAAGTTGATTCTTTGGGTAAAGAAAAAAATATAATTTTTCAAGAAAAATCTATTTCAGGGCAAAATATAGTTCTTTCAATAAATGCTGAATTGCAAAGGAAAATATCTGAAATTTTAATAAAACATATTAAAAAAAACAAAAGTAGAGCTGGCACAATAATAGCAATGAATCCATCTAATGGTCAAATTTTAGCGATGTTTAGCTGGCCTAGTTATGATAATAATATTTTTATTGATTCTGACAAAATAAAATATGAGAGCATTATTAATAACCCAGATAAACCACTTGTTTTTAGAGCAATAGCTGGAGAATATCCATCTGGATCAATTATAAAACCAATTATTGCAATTGGAGCTCTTGAAGAAGAAGTAATTAGCGGGAGAACATTAATTTATTCTACCGGAGGAATAAATGTTGATAAATGGTTTTTTGCTGACTGGAAAAAAGGAGGGCATGGATATACAGATGTTATAAAAGCATTATCAGAATCAGTTAATACATTTTTTTATTATATTGGAGGCGGTTTTGAAAAATTTAACGGGTTGGGTATTGATAAAATACATTTTTATACTAATTTATTTGGATTAAATCAACTAACAAATATTGATTTACCAACTGAAAGGGCTGGCTTAATAGCAAATCCAGAATGGAAACAAGCAGTAAAAAAAGAACAATGGTATATTGGAGATACTTATCATGTTTCAATAGGACAAGGAGATGTTTTAGTTACTCCAATTCAAGTAGTTAATTATATTTCTGCTATAGCAAATAATGGCACATTGTTTGAACCGTCTTTGGTTAAAGAAATACAAGCACAAGCTAATCAAACAAATCAACAAATATCTCCAAAAATTTTAAGACAAAATTTTGTATCTCAAGAAAGCATTGAATTAATAAAAACAGGGCTAAGAAGAGCTGTCACAACCGGGAGTGCTAAAAGATTATCTACACTTAAAATAAATGTGGCTGGCAAAACTGGTACAGCTCAGGTTGGAGGAGATAAAGAGCCACACGCATGGTTTATTGGGTTTGCTCCATATGAAAATCCAGAGATAGCTTTTGTTGTTTTGATAGAAAACGGGGGAGAAGGGAGCAAAGTAGCTGTTCCGGTTGCCAAAGAGCTTTTAGAATGGTTTTTTGATGAATAAGCTTGTTTTAGTCAAATAAAATTGTTATAATTTAGAAAATAAAAGTCGATATTTAATTAAATAATTATTTTAAGAAATATGAACAAAAAAATTAACCTAATAATTGGAATAATTTTTCTTTTAATTGCAATCGTATTACTCTTTCTTGATATTCATTATTTGATTATTATTGGAATCGCTTTAATTGGTTTAATTTTGCTTTTTTTGTCATTAAAAGGAGAAAAAAATTTACCAATTGTAGCTAAAGAACCTTCTCTGCCAACCAAGACAGAAGAAGAAAAAACTCCAGTACAGCCATCTGCCCCAGAGTTTTCTGAAAATATTCCTTCATCATCTGAAAATATTCCTTCGGATTCAGAAGATTTTTCAGATGATTCACCTGAAAAGTTGGAATAAAAAAAATTATAACAAAACAAAATTAATAATATCAGGGTGACCATTATAGAAATCCCTAGATGTTATTATTTTCTTTCCTTGTATTTGTATTTTTTCAAGAATTAAAGCGTTTTTTTGACAACTAACACATATTTTTTTATCTTTAGATAAAAAAACTTTACCCACGGGCTCTCTTTTTTTAATTTTTAAAATATTAGCTTCAATAATTTTTAAAATTTTATTATCTAAAATAGTATATGAATTAGGCCAAAGATTATAGGCCCTAATACTCGCTTCAATTTTTTTAGCAGATTGGTTCCAATTAATTTTCCCATCTGTTTTTTTTATTTTATATGTAAAGCTTGCTTGTTGATGATTTTGTGGAATTGGTTTTAATTTATTTTTAAACCATTTTGGTAAAATTTCAATTAATAAATCAGCTCCTATGTTTGCTAATTTTTTAGATAATTCTTTATAAGTAGTTAATTTAATTTCAATTTCTTGCTGAATAATTATATCGCCGTGATCCATTTTTTCATCCATAAGAATAATACTAACTCCTGTTTGTTTGTCTAAAGAGAGAATAGATTGATGAATAGGGGAGGCACCTCTATATTTTGGCAAAAGAGATGGATGTATATTAATACATCCATATTTTGGTATATCTAAAATTTTTTTAGGTAGAATTAGCCCATAAGCTGTTACAATGAATAAATCTGGCTGAATTTTTAATAATTTATTTGTAATTTTATCATTATTGTTTAAAGATTTTGGTTGCCAAACATCAATTTTATTATTAATGCTTATCTTTTTAGTCAAAGATGGGGATAAAATTTGCTTCCGACCAATTAATTTATCAGGACAAGTGATAGTTACTATTGGTTTGAATTTTGTTTTAATTAATTTTTTTAATATTATTTCAGCAAATTCAGGTGTACCAAAAAAAACAATTTTATATTTTTTATTCATTAGATTATAAAATTTATTTTATCTTTTTCCATTTAATATCTTTTTCTTCTCCTGCAAATTCGCGCCACTCATTATCATCAACTATTACAAACCAGGCCTTTTTTGATTGACTCCATATCATTGGGTTTCCTTGATAAAATGGTTTTTTAACAATTTCTTTTGGTTTTAATTTATCTAATTCGAGCCATTTTTTAAAGATTGTTTCAATAGAATAATCAAGGTTTCTTGATTTTGCCCATTGTGAAATTTTATCAATTGCTTGTTTTGATTTTTTTAAAGAACCAGCTAATTCTAATAATTGTTTAGCTGGCCTGGTAAAACGAGAATATATTATTTTTCTTTTCTTACAATCTTTTTTTATTTGTTCTAAATTTATTCCTTTGCTATAAAAAAAATGATTAACAACTTTTTGTATATCTGTTTCTTTAGTTGTTTTATTTTTTTTAGCTTTATGAATAGAGGTCTTGCGTTTTAAGGTAGTTTTTATTTCTTTATTTTTTTTCATGGTCTATTTAAAATTTAAAAATTTACTTCTGGAACTGTCCTAGCATCTTTTTCTTCAAGTTCAAAAAATTCAGATTTTTTAAAATTAAATATTTGAGCTATTAAATTAGTGGGGAAAATTTCTTGTTTTGTATTAAAGTCTCGAACATTACTATTATAAAATCGTCTAGCTGCTTGAATTTTATTTTCTGTATCAACAAGTTCATCTTGAAGAGATTTAAAATTAGCAGATGCTTTTAATTCAGGATAATTTTCTGATACTGCAAAAAGAGATTTTAAAGCTCCTGATAAACCTTTTTCAGCACTGGCTTTTTTAGTTGGATTTTGTGCTCCCATGGCTGTTGTTCTGGCTTTTGTAACTTTTTCAAAAACTTCTTTTTCGTGAGTAGCATATGCTTTGACGGTTTTAATTAAATTCGGAATTAAATTATAGCGACGCTTCAATTGAACATCAATGTCTGACCATGATTCTTTTGTTCTGTTTTGCCAACGAATTAAAGAATTATATGATGCAATTATCCATAAAATAATTACAGCAATAATCCCTATTAAAATCCATAAATAATAATTAGTCATAATATTTATTAAAAGTTAATTAATTATATCAAAGTCTGTCACTAAAAATCCTTTATTATCCATTGACTCATAGGACAGAATTTTTGTTTTATAATTTGTTTTATATAGTATACCAAAAAGAAGACATAAAGACAGCAAGTCCATGTATTCTTTGTTGCTCGCGATAAGTTTACTTAAAAATTCTAAAAAATCATGAATTTGATTTTTTTTAATATATTTTATAAGTTTTTTATTAACTTCATCTTTGTTATTTTTAGGTCCATGAAAAAAATTAGAAGAAGCAATTATTCCTATTTTTTTATTTGTAAATAAAATCTCTTGTTTTAATTTTTTCCCGAAATTATAATGGTCTTTGGGGCTCAAACATGAATGAGAGATTGGCACTATGGGACAGTTTTTATCAAAATAATACAAAGGAATAGATATTTGATGGTCGATATTTGTTTGAGTTATCATTGTTAATTTAATTTTATCTGTTTCAAATTTTTCTTTAATTTTATGAGAGAGTTCAATAGCTGGTTTAAATTTAATTGTTGTTTTTAAATTGCCAAATTTAGCAAAATTAGTAATATATTCTTCAGACAAATTAAGAGCCATAGCATTATTAAAAATTGGCAAATGACTAGATAAAACTATTATTGAATCAGGAGCTAATAAAGATTTTGCTTGAGATATATTTTTGATTGAATGATTTGTTTTTTTGAATAAATCAAGTTTGCCTGAATTAATTTCAGGAATAATAATTGGCATATTTGGAATTATAACAGAAAAAGATAACATAATTTTATTGTGTAATCATTAAAACATCTCCTAATTCATGTATATTTGATACTGGTTTTGACACATTAATAACCGATTCCCATTGATATCCCATTGTTTTGAATACTTCTTCCGAGAAAATAGGCATTTTTTTACTATTGCTAATAAGATAGACACATGGATCATTTACTATTTTTATCAATGATCCATCCTTGAATTTAATTGGGCTAGACATTTTATACTGATTAAGTTCGTCTGAATCTACTTTTATAAGAGAGCTATATGGATAATTGTTTTTTAAAATTGTTATGTCAATAATTGGATATTTGATATCTCCTTTAACATAAAAAACGCTATTTGTTTTACTGTCCTGCAATAAGGCCCCGGTTGGGTATGGTGATTTTATTGTATTGCCTGTCTTGTAAAGATTAATATCATTAAATTCAACTTCTATAATTTCATCAGGATGAAATCCAATTGCTTTAAATATTTCTTCTGAAATAGGGCGTTTTTTGTCTTCAACAATCATATATATTATTTTATCAGGGGATTGAATCAAAGAATAATTTGGAAAGCCCATTGGTTCGCCAATCTCGTAAGAATCAAGCTTTTCTTTGTCTATTATTTTAACATTTTTAAAATCATATCCAATTAAAAAAACACTTTTTGAGCGAAAGGGTCTTTTTTTGTTATTTTGAATAAGCCAAACGCCTGCTTCATTTTCAGCTCTTACAATTGTCCCATTTGTCTCTTTAGCAATCTCTTGTACAAACCAATTATCCCAGATTTCTTTGAATAGCCAATTATCAAAAAGATGAGGAGCATAGTTGTAAAGACCAGCCGTGGCCATATTACTAGGATAAATAATGTGGCCGTGTTCTTGAACAAGCGGGCGGTCTTTCCAGTTGATAAGAGTGGTTGTTTTTGTTCCAATCTTATATCTAAATTGCCAAGGATGGTCTAAATAATAATTAAATCTCCATGCAGCTCTATCTACTTGCAAAGCAAAGCCCCTGTATTTACTAACAGGGGATTGATAGTCATAGCAAGTAAAACCAGTAGCCCAATTATAATCATCTTGTGTAGGAGATTGCTTGGTTATCAAGCTTTTTTCTCTTTGTAATAATGTTATTAGAAATTCTGGATTTATTTTATATTCTTGACCGGCTCTATGTATTATGGTTGCAGCTGATTTTTTAATACCATCAACGTCATTAGTGTAATAATTTGCAATTCCTCCTCCTTTTTTATCTAAAAATGCTTGAATTTGTCCAACATCCATTGCTTGATAATTAGTTAGGTCATGATCAGAAATAATATAATTTGGCTCAAAAAGAGCGAAGACATTAAGAGGGAAAAATAGAAATCCTAAAATAGAAATTAATAGTATGTGTAAAAATCTAGGCATTAAATTTATTTTATAAATATTTTTTTATTCCTTACATCAACCCTAAAGACTCTTTTTTTGTCTGCTTGTCCACTAATCATTTTTAAAGCAAGTTTGTCAAGAATTTCTTTTTGAATTACTCTTTTTAACGGCCTAGCTCCATATGTTATATCATACCCAAGCTCTGTTAAAAGATCTTTTGCCTTATCTGTAACCACTAATTTAAGCTTTTTTGTTTTTAATCTAATAGCTACTTTTTTTAATTGCAAGTCAACAATTTTTTTAATATGTTTTTTTGCGAGAGTATGAAATATAATTGTTTCGTCAATTCTATTTAAAAATTCTGGTTTAAATGTTTTTCTTAGGGATTCATAAATCTTTTCCTCTATTATTTCTCCTTGCGTTTGCTTGGTTTTTTCTGATTCAAATCCAATATTAGATTTTGATGAATAATCTTTTATTAAATCAGTTCCGATATTCGAAGTCATTATAATAACAGTATTTTTAAAATTAACTGTTCTGCCTTTAGCGTCAGTAAGCTTTCCTTCGTCTAATATTTGTAATAAAATATTAAATATTTTTGGATGGGCTTTTTCTATTTCATCAAAAAGAATTACAGAATACGGTCTTTTTCTAACAATTTCTGTTAATTGCCCCCCCTCATCATATCCTATGTAACCAGGAGGGGACCCAATTATTTTTGAGACAGCATGACTTTCCATATATTCTGACATATCTATTTGAACTAACGCTTCTTCAGTATTAAATAAAAATTCTGCTAAACTTTTTGCTAATTCTGTTTTGCCAACCCCTGTTGGACCAAGAAAAATAAATGAACCAATTGGTTTGTTTTCTTCTGATATTCCTGCCATAGACCTTCTAATTGCATTAGCAACGGCCATGACAGCTTTTGCTTGACCAATTAATCTTTTATGAATCTCTTGTTCCATGTTGGCTAGTTTTTCGCTCTCTGCTTGCATCATTTTAGATACTGGAATTCCTGTCCACCTAGATACAATCTTAGCTATTTCTTCTTCTCCAATTTCTTCTTTTAATATTCTTTCATTTTTTTGAATCTTTTTTAATCTGGATTGATATGTTTTTATTTTTTTATTTAATTCTGGGATTAATCCGTATTTTATTTCGGCTACTTTTTGTAATTTTGTTTCTCTTTCAGCAATTTCAGATTCTTGTTTTAATTTATCAATAGTTTCTTTTGTTTTATGGATTTTAGTAATAATGTCTTTTTCTGTCTTCCATCTAATTTTAATTGCTTTAATTTTTTCTCTTAAATTTGCTAATTTTTTGTTTAACTTTGCTTTTTGCTGTTTGGCTTTTTTATCTTTTTTTAAAACAGCAATTTCTAATTCAATTTGTCTATATTTTCGTTGCAATTTATCTAATTCTTCTGGCTGGCTTTCTATTTCCATTCTTAGTGCTGAACAGGCTTCATCCATTAAATCAATTGCTTTATCTGGCAAAAATCGATCACTTATATATCTTTTTGATAGATTAACAGCAGCTATAATTGCCTTGTCCGTGATTCTTACGCCATGATGTATTTCATATTTTTCTTTTATCCCTCGCAAAATAGTAATTGCATCTTCTATATTTGGTTCTTTCACGTAAACTTGTTGAAATCGACGTTCTAAAGCTGCATCTTTTTCAATATGTTTTTGGTATTCTTTTAAGGTTGTTGCCCCTATGCAATGCAATTCTCCTCTGGCCAAGGCTGGTTTTAACATATTTGAAGCATCAATTGACCCTTCTGCTCCACCTGCACCAACCAAAGTATGCATTTCGTCAATAAAAAGGATATAATTCCCTGATTTTTTTATTTCTCTTAAAACTGCCCTTAATCGGCTTTCAAATTCTCCTCTAAATTTTGTACCAGCAATCATTCCTCCTAGGTCAAGCGAAACTAATTCTCTATTTTTTAATGACTCTGGAACATCCTTGGCTACAATTCTTTGGGCTAATCCTTCTGCAATAGCTGTTTTGCCAACACCTGCTTCACCAATTAAAACAGGATTATTTTTTTTTCTTCTACTCAATACTTGAATAATCCTTCTTATTTCATTATCTCTACCAATAATTGGATCAATTTCTTCGTTACGAGCCATTTTTGTTAAATTTACAGTATATTTTTCTAATGCTTGATACTTGCTCTCAGGGTCTGGCTCAGTTATTCTTTCAGAACCACGAACATCTGCTAATATTTTTAATATTTTCTCATAATCAATTTGAAATTCTTTATTTAATGCATCTTTTAATGTTGAGGGGATTGTAAGAATTGCTAGAAAAAAATGTTCTGTACTAACATATTCATCTTTTATTTTTTTTGCTTCTCTTGATGCCATGAATATAGTTTTTTGAAGCAAGGGAGAAATAAACATTTCTGCAACATTAGCAGTTTGTTCTTGCTTAATTTTTGGAGCTGATTTAATTAAATTATCAGCTTTTATTTTTAATTTAGCTATGTCTATTTCCATTTTTTTTAAGACAGCTAAAATAACACCATCTGTTTGTGTCAGCAGGGCAAGTATTAGATGACTTACATCAACTTGTTGTTGATTGTTTTCAATTGCTATATTATGCGCTGTTTGAATTGCTTCCTGCGCTTTGATAGTAAAGTTATTCATAATATATATTATAACATAATAATATTAGCAGTCAAGGACATAGAGTGCTAAGAAAAGAAAATTAAAATTTTTAAATTAAGAATTATTTTATATTTTACTAAAATATTTTAACTTGGTAAAGCATTTTGATTATTTTGTAATTATGCTATAATTATAAAATAATATTGAAAGAAAAATAAAATGATTTCTATTATTATTACAACCTGCAGAGAAGAGGGAACTCTTTTAAAAGCAATTGATGAAATATTGCGTAGCCGATTAGATAAAAATTATAAAATTGAAATTTTAGTTATTGGTCCTGACAAGCAAACAGCTAAAATTGTGACTAAATTATCTCAAAGATATAAATATATTAAATATTTAAAAGACAAAGCAGAAGGTAAACCAGCTGCCCTTAATCTCGCCTTTAAAAAAGCAAAAGGAGATATTTTAATTTTAACTGATGGAGATGTTTATATTGATAATAAAGGGCTTGAATCTCTTATAAGGCCATTTAAAGATAAAAAAATAGGAGCAATTACTGGCAGGCCCGTTAGTCTTAACTCAAGAAAACAAATGCTAGGATATTGGTCTCATTTTTTAACTCATGCGGCTCATAAGTGGAGAATGACAAAAACAAACTTTCCTTGTTCAGGATATTTATATTCATTTAGAAATATAATTAGCCAAATTCCAAAAAATGTTCTAGCAGAAGATGGATTAATAACGCAAATCATCAAATCAAAGGGATATAACATATCATATTCTCCTAAATCAATTGTTTATGTTAAGTATCCTGATAATTTTAAGGACTGGATGAAGCAAAAACTTAGGTCAACAGGAGGATATAAACAAAAATTTATACAAACAACTAATCATAAATTAAAAACTAGAACATTTTGGCAAGAAATAAAAGATGGAGTAATTTTATTCTTATTTTTTCCTAAAACAATTAAAGAATTTCTTTGGACTTTTGTACTTTTTTTGGCTAGAATATATTTATGGTTTTTAATTTTTTTAAAAATAAAAATATTTCAACCAAAACTGGCAAAAATTTGGCAAAGAGTTGAAAGCACTAAATAATAAATTACATATTTTTATGGTCAAAGTACGTTTTGCTCCTAGCCCAACAGGCTATTTACATATAGGAGGATTTAGGACTTATCTTTATAATTGGCTTTATGCTAAAAAAAATAAAGGTAAGTTAATTTTGCGTATAGAGGATACAGACAGAGAGAGATACATCCCAGGGGCTGACAAAAAATTAATTAAAATTTTAAAAAAAATGGGACTAAAATGGGATAAAGGGCCTTATTATCAGTCAACTAGGGTCGAGACATATAGAAAAATAGCTTACCAGTTAATAGATAAAAATAAAGCATATTATTGTTTTTGTTCAAAAAATGACCTGGATGAAATGAGAGCCAAACAAATTGCTGTGAAGCAAGCTCCAAAATATGACCGTCGATGTAAACACCTAACCCAAGCAGAAATAGATATAAAATTAAAAAGAGGAGACCAATATGTTATTAGATTAAAAGTACCCGAGCAGGGGAGTATTGAATTCAAAGACAAAATTAGAGGTAAGGTTAAATTTGATTTAAAACACGTTGATGACCCTATTTTATTAAAATCTGACAAATGGCCGACTTATCATCTAGCAAATGTAATAGATGACCATTTAATGGGGATTACGCATGTTATTAGAGGAGAAGAGTGGTTGTCATCAACTCCAAAGCATATTCTGGTTTATAAAGCATTGGCATGGAATATTCCAATATTTGCTCACATGCCTCTTATTCTTAATACTGATCGTTCAAAATTATCAAAAAGAGAAGCAAGCGTATCTGTTGAAGATTATTTGAAAAAAGGATATTTAAAAAACTCTTTAATTAATTTTTTAGTATTACTTGGATGGAACCCCAATAATGACAAAGAAATATTGAGTTTAAAACAAATAATTAATAATTTTTTCTTAAAAGATATTCAAAAAGCAGGCGCTATTTTTGATTTAAAAAAACTTAATTGGATGAATGGTCATTATATTAGAAAAATGAAATTAAAAAAATTAACAACCAAATGTATTCCTTATTTGATTGAAGATGAATTAATAGTCAAATACAAACAAAAATATAGGATAAAAGCTACAGGCAAATTAATAAATTTTAAAAGGATAAAAAAAATTGTAAAATTAGAGCAAGACAGGATTAAGCATTTAAATGAAATAGGGGATTTAAGTAAATTCTTTTTTGTTGATAACTTAAAATATGATTTAGAAATGCTTTTATGGAAAAAAATGGATATCAATGATGTAGCGATTAATTTGAAACAAATTAAGCAAGATTTATCAAGCATTCCTAAAATATTGTTTACTGCTAAAAAAATCAGGAAAGTTTTAAAAAAAAGGACAGCTAATTGTTCAAGTTTAGGAGAATTTTTTTGGCCTCTTAGAGTAGCTTTAACCAAGCAAAAACAATCTCCTCCACCAGAACAAATTGCTGAAATTTTTGGCAAAGAAAAAGTATTAAATATACTCAATCAAATTTTAATTAAAATAAAAAATAATGAAAAATAATAAAAAAATAATTTTTATTTTTATACTAATTATAATTTTTTCCCCTATTAAAAATAGAAATATTTTTGCTTCTAATTCTTTTTCAGAAGAAATAGAAGAAATTCAAAAACAGATAAAAGCAAAGGAGCAAAAAATAAATGATTTAAAAAATCAGAAAGAATTTTATCAAGATAAAATTGATATAAAAAGAGATGAGTCAGTAACCTTAAAAAATCAAATTGATATTTTAAAAATACAAATATTTAAAAGTAATACAGAAATACAACAACAAGAAGTCAAAATTGATTCAAAAAATTTATCAATAAAAAACATTCAATATAATATTGAAGATAATAAAAAAGAAATAATAAATATTAAAGCAAGTTTATCAAATATCCTACAAACAATTAATTCTGCTGACGAGCAAAGCTTTGTAGAAATTATCTTATTTAATGACTCAATATCAGCCATTTTTAATAGTATTAGATATTTAAATTCGCTTCAATCAAAAACAAATCATTTTTTAAAACAAATAAAATTTGTCAAACAAGGACTTGAAATTCAAGAAAAGAATCTTAGAGTTGAATTAAATGACTTGATTGACATGGATGCTGAATTGATAAATAAAAAATCTCGACTAAGTTCAACCGAGCAGACAAAAAAAAATATATTAGCAGAAACACAAGGAGCAGAATGGAAGTTCCAAAGCTTATTAGCAGAGATTTTAGCTGAAAACAAACAAATTGAAAATGAAATAGCTAGCATGGAAAGAGAGATTAGGGCCAAACTAGCAAAAGAAGAGTCAGGAGAAACTTTGATGGAACCAGCTGGTATTATTATTTTTTCATGGCCTGTAACAAATAGGGGAATTACATCTAGATTTCATGACCCTGATTATCCTTATAGAAATTGGATAGGAGAACACTCGGGGCTAGATTTAAGAGCAAGTCAGGGAACACTTATTAGAGCCCCTGCCTCTGGATATGTGGCTAAAACACGTAATGCGGGGCTTGGATATAGTTATTTATTGCTTGTTCATAATGATGATTTTTCAACTTTATATGGACATGTGAGTGAGTTTTTAGTGGAAGAAGGGGAATACATAAAAAGAGGGCAGGGGGTAGCTAGAACAGGCGGGATGCCTGGAACATATGGGGCTGGTCGGTTTTCCACTGGACCACATTTACATTTTGAGGTAAGATTAAATGGCATGCCAGTTAATCCAGAAGATTATTTATTATAAAAATTTATTTATGTCAAATTATAACAGAAATGGGTTAAACAGCTTTTGGAGGCAGAGTATTCATCCAATTATTTCTTTAATTATGTTGGGAATCATAACTTTTGGAATTTTTTTCTTAGGAGCGGTGTTTGTTAGAGAATATGTTAAAATATGGGCTGAAATAGAGCAACATCAGCAACAAAGAGTATTTTTCCCGGAAAAGGAAACATTTCTTAAAAAAACAATATTACCATAGAAATAAATAAAGAGAGAGTAGTATCTGTTTTGTTATAGATAGTGTCGCACAATATACATTTTACGTCGCTTGAACACTACTCTTTATTCAATAATTAATTTTATACAAAAAAGAGGGCCAATTATTAGCCCTCTTGTTTTTTTTCACAAAGAATAAATGCTTGTCGTCCATCACATCTTTCAATTGTTTCCATTATATCATCTTCATTAGATGGTTTGTCAATAGTAGCAAAAAATGATTCAAATGGTGGTTGAAAATGTATTTTGGATGAAATAGTATTATCAAGAATTAATGATACTGCAATGCATTTTTGCTTCTTGAATTCAATAGATGTTCGAACTTTGGCCCGTGCATCAAATTGCTTGTCAATTAGCTCTTTTAGCATCAATACGGCGCGTTTCTTGCCTGTTTCTGTGTGATTCATTGTGATATTCCTCCTTTAATTGTTGTTTTAATGAATTTTATATGAACATATCAATATATATCAAAAAAAATCACTTTTGTCAATATCATTCTAATGATTCTATTTCTTCTTCGTCTAAATCTATGAATTTATGAAATATTTTGTTGCCATAACGTAAGTCAATATATTTTAATTCTTTTCTTTCCTCTATCCCAATTTTTTGCGATAAAATTTTATTTAATTTAACTAATTGTTCATTAATATTAATTTCTGAGTTAATAAATATTTGCCAATTATCTATTGTTGTCATTTTGGCTGTTAGTATACTCCCCTCTTCGTCTATGTCTATTTTGTTTATATTTACTCCATTTATATTTTTTAAAATAGAATTATTTATAAAGGACAATAAATTATTAAAAAATTTTACCACATTTGCTTTTTTTATATTTATAGAACTCTGGTCATAAAATACAGGCATTTCATATAATAATTGATTGCCAGAATTATTAGTAGAAGGCATAATTATCTGTCCTAGAGAGTTTAAATAATATATTTTTTTATCTCCCAAGATAATTAAATTAGCTACTGGTTCAACTTGCTCTATTTTTACAAGCAATTTGCAACGAGGAAACAATTTTTTATTAATAAAAACAGAACTTATTCTTGAATCTTGCTTAATTTTATTTTTAAGTAAATTAGTTTTAAGAAGAATTAAATTATTTCCAGCTAAAATAGAAAAATATTTTTTATTCATGAAATCAGAAATTATTTCTTGAATTTCATCTTCTAAAATTAATTCAGATTTTCTGTTATTAAAAGATATGGCTGCCTTATCAATTTTAAAAAAATTGCTAAAAAATAAAAAATAAAAAATAAATATTATTGCCAATATTATTGCCAATATAAATATTAAAATTTTTAATTTTTTATTACGCTTGCGCAAGAATCTTTTTCTACTAGTAGAATGTCTAGATGCTCTTGTTCTTTTATATAATTTTATTTCATTTTTGTATTTCATGTTATATTTAGTATATCAAATTATTTGTTTTTATCATAGTTTGTGGATAACTTTTTTAAAAAAATATGTTATCATATAAATATAATTAAGGAGTGGAAAAATTCAGGCATTAAAATTATATGTTGGCTTATTTGGAAAAACCTCCTTTTTTCCAATATCTGTTTTTCTCGAGCAATTATAGTTAAATAGGAACCTCTTCTCTCCTATTGCCTTCCAACATACTCCTTGGATTGGATTGACGCTCTGATTAAAAAACAGACCAAATATTTTTTTAATGCCTACCATTAAAAGCCCTCTAATTAAAGAGGGCTTTTTTTATTGTAAATTTTATTTACAAAAATTTATAAAACAAATTATTTAACCTAATTTACAATTATTCTTGCTCCCTATTTCTGATCTTGTATGAATTTCTCAATCGTTCTGTCATAAGTTGCTTCCGCTTGCTTTGAAAATACACAAGCAGGCAATTCTTTTCTTTGGTTGTGATATTTAATACATTCACAACAAACCCCTTTCCTGGGACAACCTGGATAAGTACAAGGACAATTGACTATATTTTTATTTTGTTGACATTCCATCTTACTCTAAAACAATACTTTTTATAATTATATCATTTATTGGATGGTCCCTTGCATTAGCCTCTGTTTTTTCAATTTTTTCAATAACATCCAAGCCGTCAATAACATATCCAAAATTAGTATGCAGGCCATCAAGCCAAGAAGTTTGATTAGCAGTAACAATAAAAAATTGAGAACCATTTGTATTTGGTCCGGAGTTAGCCATGGCTAAGCTTCCTTTTACTAATTTATGTTCATTTATCTCGTCTTTAAATGAATATCCTGGACCACCTGTGCCATCGTCATCCCAATTATTGTCTTTACTATTTGGATCACCTGCTTGAATCATGAAGTTTTTTATTACACGATGAAACTTTGTGTTATCATAAAACTCTTTGTTTGCTAAATTAAGAAAATTATTAACAGTAATAGGAGAATCATTGTTATAAAGTTCTACCTTAATATCTCCTAAACTTGTTTTAATAATAGCTTGCTTGTATTTGCTAACCAAATCATCAAATTCAGTTGGCTCTATTTTTTTAACATCTTTAACTATTTCCATAATTAACTTGTCTTTAGGCTGATTAATTGCTTCAGGTAAATCTTTAACTGTTTTCACAACTGGTTCTTTAATTGTCTCTGCATCCTCCTTTTTTATTGTCTCAGATGATACACACCCAGACACAACTAGAGGGATTAAAAGTAAAAATAATAGTTTAATTTTCATAGTTTTTTTATTTTAATTTTTTAAGGATATTACCAAGATTTTCTAATTTAGTTCCATATTTAGACCAATCCCCTTGTTGCTGTGCTTGAATCGCTTCCTCAAAATATTTTTGGGCTTGCTTTATTAAGTCATTGGTTGTAGGGGCTGTTATTGTTTCTTGTTTATCGATTTTATCATTATATTGATTATTTCCAAATATTTCAGCTAAGCCAGTGTCTAAGTCTTCGGCCATAACTATATGTTTTTCATAAGCAACTATTACCCGTTTTAATTCTGGAATTTTACCACCTTCTGCTCTTAAATAAATTGGTTGAACATATATAAGCGATTCTTCAATTGGAATTACCAATAAATTCCCTTTAATTACCTCTGACCCTCTTTGGTCCCATAAAGTTAATTGTTGAGATACTTCTGTGTCTTGATTTATTCTATTGTTTATTTGGGTTGGACCAAAAATTAATCTTTGTTTTGGAAATTTATATATAATTAATTCTCCATATTTTTCATTATCATTTCTCGCCACCATCCAAGCAGCTAAATTATCCTTGCCTCTTGGAGTAAATGGAATCATTAAAATAAACTCTTCTTTATCTTCTTCTGGAAGTTTCATTATCATTCTACGCATCATTGGGTCATCTGTGTCGAGTCCTATTCTTGACGGAATAACCCACTGGTCTTCCTTGTTATAAAAAATCTGAATTTTATCCATATGATAAGTGGAATAAAGCTTGGTTTGATAATCAAATAAATCTTCTGGATATCTTGTATGTTCTCTTAAAGTTGTATTCATTTCTTCTATTGGCATAAACAAATCTTTAAAAATTTTGGCATATGTTTGTATAATTGGGTCATTTTTATCAGAAATATAAACTTTAATATCTCCATTATAAGCATCTATTACTATTTTAACAGAATTTCTAATATAATTTATGTTATTGGAAATATATGACTGATAATCATTAAAACCTGTCATAAAAATGGAATACGGATACTTGTTACTGACCGTATAAGCATCATAAATCCATTTTAAATCTCCTTCTTTTCCAATAACTAAATAAGGATCATTGTCAAATTTTAAAAATGGCAACACTTTTTTCACTCTTGTTCTAATATCTCTATAATACATTATCCTAGAGTCATTATTTATGTCATTTGAAAGAAGAATTTTTAAAGAACCAAATTTTATTGCAAATAATGCTTTTCTAAAAAAAGAATTAATCTTCACTCCCCCGCTCCCGCTATAATTAGTAAAAATATTTTCTTCTCCAGATGGATAATCGAATTCTTTAGCGTTTGTTTTCACAACAACATATTCATTAGAAAGCTCGCCATAATATATCTCTGGGTCGTTTATTAAAAGAGAATCAATACTTGAAACAGGCGGAAGGTCTTTTATTAATAACACTGGTAATCCTTCAGAAGTAACCTCATTAACAGGACTTAATGTTAATCCAAATCCGTGTGTAAAAGTTAAATGTTCATTAATAAAATTTCTTTGTGGTAAACTGTAGGAATTAAGCTCTCTGGGTGATAACAACACTTGCCTATAATCGCCATTTAGTTGATATCTATCATTATCAACTGAAACAAAGTCATAATAAGTCCTAATTTCTTGAATTTGAGAAAATGTATCTAATAAAGGTTCTCTGTCCCATAATCGAACATTTTTTATTGTTGATTGATTATTATTAATATCCTCTATTGTGAGTGACGCTTCTCCCTTTAAATTTCTTTCTATAATATTATCAATTCCAAAAGCTTTTCTAGTGGCAGCAATATGATGTTCCATATAGGGAGTTTCTTTTACAAGTTCATTTGGCAAGACAATAAATCTTTGTAACATGGCTGGATAAATAGTCCCACCTAAAATTGAGATGACAAAATACAACCCAATTGAATATATAATCCATTTATTACTTGATTTAAAAATACTTAAAATACATAAGCAAGCCACTAGCAATGCAAATATTATTGATATTTTTAGAAAAGGCAAGATAGCATGAATATCAGTATAACTTGCTCCAATAAAAGGACCCGTAGAACTATAAAGCAAGCTCGGAATTTTAACAAAATTAATATTCAAGGCAATTAAAAGAAAAAACAAGCCAGCCAAGATTGAAAGATGTATTTTTGCTCGCTTATTTTTAATTAAAAAACTATCAAAACTTTTCAATGATTTTAGCCCCCTTAAACTATAAGTAATCATAACTCCTATGAAAGAGAAAATTATTAGCCAAAAACATAAAGAAATAAAAAATTGAAAAAAAGGAAGTTGAAAAAAATAAAATGAAATATCTTTCCCAAATATAGGGTCATTTAACCCAAAACTAGTAGAATTAAAATATTTTAAAATGACTTCCCAATTACTTGCACAAGCAATCCCGATTATTATTGACAATATTAATGTTAATATTATTTTAAGTTTATTAATTCCATTAAATGCTATTTTTTTGACTGGATTAATCTCAATGTATTTTGCTGATAAATCTGATGATTTGGCTGTTTTTTGACTGATTAATAAGTTTAAAAATATAATTAAAAAAGAAATTATTCCAGCAATTATGCCAATCAAAATTTGTGACCAAATAATCGTCTTGAATACTGATAAGTATCCAATATTAGCAAACCAATGCCAATCAACTAAAATATTAAAAATATTTGGCATCAAAAAAATTGTTAAAAATAATAGTATAAAAATAATAGTTTGAATTTGTATTTTATTTTTCATAATCTCTTTTTTATAATTTTATTATATTAAAAATATCAGTCAACTAACGGATTTTCTGTTTATTTTCTTTTTATAATTATCTTTTGTTTGCTTATTTCAATAACCTTAGATGGTTTAGCGCTAATTAGTCCTTTGTCAACATAAAAATCTATTTTATTAGAAAAATATTTTTGAGCTTGGCTGACTGTTTTAGAATAGGCCATGCCAGCTATGTTAGCACTAGGGGCTACTATTGGTCCTGTTTGTTTTAACCAACTTCTTAATTTTTTGCCAGCAGGTAATCTTATTGCTAACGTTTGTTTTCCTCTATGAAGATATGAAAACTTAGGGTCAGAACATTTAAAAATAATACTTGTTTTTCCTGGCCAAAAACCAGCTAAAGCTTTTCTTATTTTATTATCTACTCTTATATTAAATATTTCTAAATCATTTAAATTCCCTATTAAAATAATCATTGGTTTATCTAACTCTCTTTTCCTTATTTTATAAATCATGGTTACTGCGCTTTTGTTTAAGGCACTGGCTACAATTCCATAAATTGTATCAGTTGGAATTACGCCAAGGCCTCCCTTCATTATAATTTCAGCTGTCTTTGTGTTTAGTTCATCAAATAATTCCATGATTTATTAATTATATAATTTTAATTATTATTGTCCTTGTTCTAGGGCCATCAAATTCAGCTAAAAAAATTTGTTGCCAAAATCCTCTATTTAATTTATTATTCTCAATTGAAATAGTTCTCCCCTGCCCCATTAAGCCGGCCAAAATATGTGAATCAGCATTATTGTCAATTTGGTTATGTTTAAAATCAATCCCAGACATCATTCTTTTAAAAAAATTAATCCAATCTTGTTTTAATCCTGCTTCATTTTCAGTTAAAATAACTCCGGCCGTAGAATGACGAACAAATATAAGAGCTAATCCATTTTTAATGCTTGCTTTTTTAATAATTTCTTCTAATTTATCAGTAATATCAATCATTTCATATCTTTGCTTGCTTAAAATTGTAATTTCTTTAATCATATTTTTTATTTTGGTCTTGTCCATACTGATATTTGTCTTTAATAATATCTTTTTTTTGCCAATCTTCAATCCATTCTTTTATAACAAAAATTTTAAATTTATTATTTTTCATAGAACAAATAACTTTTTTAATGCCGGAATTTATAATCATTTTTTTACAAATGAAACAAGGAAACATATTTATTTTTTCATTGTTAGTTGTCATTCCGGCAATATACATAATCCCATCAAAAATATTTGTACCTGCTCTAGCAGCATTTATGATTGCATTTTGTTCAGCATGAACAGAACGACATATCTCGTATTGACTACCATGTGAAATATTTAATTTATTTCTAAGACAATTTCCCCTAACAATACAATCTTTTGTTTTTCTAGGAGCCCCTATGTATCCAGTTGCTGCGATTTGATCTTTAGTTAAAATTACAACCCCTATTTTATTGCGAAAACAAGTTGAACGAGAGCCGATCTTTTCAGCAATTTTTAAATAATATTCATGCTTACTAGGTCTTGATTTCATAATTTATTAATTTTAAGATTTTAATCTTGAATTTTTAATTGTCGTGCAAATTGTTTAAAGCTTTTGGCATTAACTACATCTTTTACTTCTAACCACCCTCTCCGAGCAGTTAAAATGCCGTAAAACATTGTATTAAGATGGCTAGTTGAATGCGAGTCTGTTGAAATAACCATTTTAACACCAATGTCTTTAGCCATTTTAACATGTATGGCATTTAAATCAAGGCGAGTGTAAAATGCATTTATTTCTATTATTTTCTGAGCATCTTTAGCTGTTTTTAAAATTTCTTCCATATCAACTTTATATGGTTCTCTTCTGTTTATTAATCTGCCAGTTGGATGTCCTATAATATGAACACAAGGATTTCTAATGGCTATTTTAATTCTTCTAGTCATCTCTATTTCGTTCATCTTAAACCCTGAATGAACCGAAGCTATGACTAAATCTAATTTTTTTAAAATTTTATCTGGCAAAAATAATGAACCATCTTTTTTGATATCAACTTCTGCTCCTGCTAAAATTTTTATTCCTTTTACTTTTTTATCAGCCAATTTTATTGCTTTGATGTATTTTAATATTCTATGCTTATCCAGTCCGTTTACAATTTTTAATGGAGAGGCATGATCTGTGATTGCAATATATTTATATCCTATTGCCTGACAATGTTTAGCCATTTCAATTATTGTTCTAGTCCCATCAGACCATTTTGTGTGCAAGTGTAAATCTCCTTTAATATCATTAAAATTTATTAATTTTGGCAACTTGTTCTCTTGAGCTATTTTTATTTCATTCATCCCTTCCCTTATTTCAGGAGGAATAAAAGGGATTTTTACTGCCTCAAACACACTTGTTTCTGTTCGGCCAGCTATCTTTCGATTGTTTTTAAAAACACCATATTCATTAATTTTCAATCCTTTTGATATCCCTAACTTACGAAGCTTAATATTATGGGACCTTGAACCAGTAAAATAATGCATAGCTGACCCAAAACTAGCTGGCTTTACTACTCTTAAATCTGTCTCAGGGCCACTTTTAATAAGAACTCGAGCTTTGGTGTTTCCTTTTAATAATATTTTTTTTACAAAATTCATTGAACAAAAAAAATCAATTGCTTGCAATGGTTTTTTAGATGTCACTAAAATATCTAAATCCCCTACTGTTTCTTTTCCTCTTCTTACGGAACCACAAATAGCAGCTTTATCTATTAATTTTTCTTTGGTTAGTTGGTTAATAATATTATTAGCTAAAGGATAAATTTTTCCTAATAAAAAACGATTTTTAAATCTTTTATAAACTGTTATTTTATGAAGAATGTCTGCTTGGCTTTTATCTCCCCACCCCTTAAGTTTATCTAATTTTTTTGATTTTATTAATTTTTCAAGCGCTCTAATTGATTTTACGTTAAATTTATTAAAAAAAAGAGCCACTCTTTTGGGACCTATTCCTTGTATTTCTAATAATTTTACTACTCCTCTGGGGATTTCCTTTTTTAATTTTTCAAACTCTGAACATGTTCCAGTTTTAATTAGTTCTTTAATTTTACCTGCCAGCGCAATCCCTACGCCCGGAATATCTTCCAAATTCCCTGATTGATAAATAGTCCTAACATTAACTGGCATTTGTTTAATTGTTTCTCCAGCTCTACGAAAAGCAATAATTTTAAATCTATTAGCTTGTTTTATCTCTAAAATATCAGCCATTTGATTAAAAATCTCTGATACTTGTTTGTTGTCCATTTATTTATTTTATATTAAAGAATAATATTTGCTGTTAAAAAATATATTATAATGCTTGAAATATCTTGTATTGTTGTTGTGAATGGGCCCGCACTAAGAGCTGGGTCAAATTTGAATCTATTTAAAAGATAAGGAAGCACTAAAGATAAAACAGCTCCCCATAAAATGGTCAGTAGCATAGCTATGCCAAGAGCTAAAGCTAAATTAAATGAATCACCAACAAAAAATACAACCAAAAAAAGAAGTGAGCTTAAAAAGATTGCTAAAGAAAAACTTATTTTTATATGTTTTAAATAATATTTTAATAATGGCAATTTAGAAGTCATGGCCATGTCTCTCACAAAAAGAACTCTTGTTTGAGATCCAACTGCTCCACTCATATAAACAATGATAGGAATAAACATTGCTAAAATTAGATTTTCCTCCAATGATTCTTTAAAAAATCCAATTATTGCAGCTGAAAGTAGTCCACCACCAAGTCCTATAATTAACCATGGTATTCTTTGTTTTATTAAAGCAATTAAAGAAACACTTAAAATGTTACTTAAATGCGAACCAGGAGCATATATACCAGCTATGTGTAATAAATCTTCTCCATATTCTTTATCTAATATCTTTAAAATTTTATCACTTGGAACAATCCCTAATAAAACTTGGTTTTTGTCAACAACCGGGATTGACTTTATATTATTTTTAAGAGCCAACCAAACCACATCCTCTTGATCTGTTTTAGGAGAAACCGAAATAAGATTTTTAATCATTATGTCTTTGGCTTGCTTGCTATTTGGCTCTTTAAATATTTTTTTTATTGAAAAAACACCAACTAATTTTTTATTATAATCCACTACATAAATATAATTTATTGTATCTATGTATTTATTCTTAATTTTATCTGCTAGTTGATTTTTTATCTTCTCAATACTATCTCCTGGACTAACAATTGGGATTAACTTTATCATTTTTCGCCCAGCCATATCTTTCCCCCACTTATATTTAATGGTTTTGGCAATGATTTTTTCTGATATTATTTTAATTTTATTATTCATTTGATTTAATTTTATAAAGTGTTATCGCCTTGACAAAAATAAAGCCAAGGCGATTTCTGCTTAAAAGCAAAACTCTGCTATTTGAGAATAAAAAGGATTTTAAAAGACCCTTTTTATGCTTTTCCTAAAATTCTGTACATTCCAGTACCACATTTTGGGCATTTTCCTTTTAATGCCTTTCTTTTGTTCTTCATTGTAACTTCTTTGGCCTCTGCTATTTCTCTTTTTGCTTTACATTTTACGCAATAACCTTCCATAAATTTAAAAATTAGTTTATTATTTATGACTATATTATAACATATATTTTCTATTCTTTCAATAGGTTTATAAGGATATTTTTTTCAAATTCAAAATTTCCTACAAAATCTGCTTTAACCGGGTCTGAACGGTCGAATTTTTGTAACAACGGATTTACTGCTTGTCCATATTTTTTCATTCCATAATCAAGATGGCAACCTGTTGAAGTTCCTGTTGTGCCAACAAAAGCAACTATTTGTCCTTGTTTGACTTTAGTACCATATTTTATTCCTTTGGCAAAATTAGAAAGATGAGAGTATCTTGTTTGATAAACTCCATTATGTCTTACTTCAACCGTATAACCATAAACATAATTTTTCCAACCCGCGAATGTAATTATGCCATCCCCGGGAACATACACAGGCGTACCACAAGAGGCAGCATAATCAATTGAAGTATGAGTTGTATATACTCCCCAAACAGGATGCATTCGCTTATAACTGAATCCTGAACTAATATACCTATAGTTTATAGGCGAACGAAGAAATTGTCTACGCAAATTATGACCATTTATATCATAATAATCCCAACTTCCTTCAGGGTCTTTATAATATAAGGCCGTATGAACATTATTTTGATTATTATAACTAGCAATTAATATTTTTCCAGGAGACACTTCTTGTCCATCTAAAAAGCGTTTTTCATATAAAAATTCAAACACATCTCCTTGTTTGACTTCCATGCCAAAATCAATGTCCCATGCAAAAATATCAGCCATTTCCATTATGGTTTTGTCTTTAAGTCCGGCAGTTTGTCCGGCAAGATAAAAAGATTCGTCTACAATGCCTCTCACTTTTGTTAGTTTAATGTCATATTCTCTTTTAATTTTTTTTACTATTATATCTAAATTAGTATTTTCTATTAAAATATAATTATTTTCATTTATATTATAGACCATTTTTACAAATTCATTTGTTTTGAAATCAAAAAATGACTGAATAGAATTTCCAGCCATTATGCTGGCAAAATCATAAACATTGTTTGAATTATTTATAATTTGATGAATTCGTTCATTAGTTATGCCTAATTCTTCTGCTAGTAGTGAAAACACATCTCCTGACTGCACTATATATTCTTTGATAATAAATTCTGGTTGTGTTTGCCTCTCAGCAACATTAGGAATGTTTAATAAATTATCCGACTGATTATTTGGTAAAACATGTTTTGTTTGATTATTGTTTTTAGAATTGTTTTGAGCTATAACAATATTTTTTAAAAAAAAGTTACCAAATAATAAAAATGATAAAATACCGAAAACAATGAGCCAGTAATAAATCTTAGTTAAATCAGATTGTTTAATTTTAGAAATATATTCCATGTTTTTATATTATCAAAAATACATTATTTTTTCAACATACAAAGCTTGACAAAATATTTAAATATGCTATTGTTATAATACTTAAGAAATTATACAAAAAAAATGGAGGTTTTTAAGGTCTATGCTTATCCTTTATTGAATATCTCTCTGCTTTTGAAAAATCTTGGATAAAGATTTTGGGCAGTTTCTGCTATCCTCCTTAATAAGCGTAAGCAAGACCATAAAAGGGCTAGAAAATTCTAGCCCTTTTTTTATATACTTAAATTATTTTTAATAAAGTATTCTTACTTGTTTGCTTGTCTGTGCGCTGAAATCATTTGTTTAATACTATTTCTGCCTTCTTTTATATATGTCTGCGCTTGGCTAACAAACCCTCTACCTTTTAAAAATAGATTATTAGCCTCTGACAAGTTTGATATTGACGAAAATGTACTTTTAGCTGAGGTTGCTTTTACTTTTGCTAAATTAATTTTCTCATTAAGAACATTTGGAATTGCTTCTATGGCTGAAACATCTTTACCAGCTTGTTTTAATTTTTCTATTCTGCTTGAAATTTTAGTTGAAATTAATTCACTTTTTTTAATAAGAAAACTGATTCTTGATGCCATGATTTGACCAGTAATTTTTTTCATCTTTACACGATGCTCTTTCCAGTAATCTTTTACTTCTTTTGCTTTGACTTTTACTTGTTCTTGGGTTGCTTCATCTATATTGTCAACCATTGAATTTAGCCATGAAATATCTGAATCTAACTCAGTAATTATATTATTTTTTTCTTGGTCTTCTATGCTTTTATCATTAGAGACCCAGTCATTGATTGATTCTGTTTTTTTTATTAATACTAATATTGTCTTTTTTAAATAATCCCTAGCACTGTCTTCAAGCACTGCTTTGTTTTCTTTATTTTTGAAGCTCTTGAATTTCCCCCTGGCATCTAAAAATTGTTTTTTTGTATTCTTAAATGCATCTACTTCTTGCTTGTAACTACTTTTAATGCTTTTATATTTTAATATAGGTTTTTTGCTTTTAGCGGTTGGAGATTCGAGCATAATAGTACGGGCTTTTATTTGTTGTTTGGTCTTTAAATCACCTGCCTGAGCCAATGTGGCTGAAACTAAAATGCTAGACAAAATAGTACCAATTATAGCAATAATAAAAGTGCTTTTGATGTTTTTATTTTTCATAAAAATATTTTTATTTTTTTATTTTATTATTTTATTCAAAAATGTTAACTAATTCATCATCAAGAGATTCTAAAGCACTATCATCCCCTAAATCTTCTTCGATTTGTTCAAGTTCATTTAAAAATGAATCTATTTCTCCTGTAAGAGATTCTTCAATGTCCTCTAAATTAGCTTCCAATGTTTCTGCTCCACTAATTTTTTCTCCAAAAGGATCAAGTAATGCGTCTTTGTTGGTTGGGTCAACCAACAATTCCTCTGAATCTGTTTTAATTATTTCTTGTTTTTCAGTCGCATCAATTAATGCTTCTTCTGTAAGATTTTTGGTTGTGGTCTGAGAAATCATGCCAACAACAATTATTATTAACACAATGATTGCGATTAATAAATAAAGATACTTTTTTTCCATATTTTTTTAGATTAATTTCTTAAATGTAATTAATTATACACAGGTTAAATTATAACACTTTTTTTTACTAAAAAACAATTTTTAATCTATATTTTTATCTGTATTTACATTAATATCTTTATTCTCCCATTCTTGAGATTGTTTAATCAAAAAATCATTTATATTTGTTTTTACTAGATATACTTCATCTTGGTTGGGCCATCTTAAATAAACAGAATTGTATTCAACTCCTTTTTTCCCAGTCAAAAAACTTATTATATTATCTTCCTGGATTATAATAATTTCTTTACCCAAGTCATTCCCAAGCAAAAATTCTTTATGATTGCTTGGATTTTTTGAAACAATTTTATCTACTTTTATATTTTTTAAACTATTCAAAAAATTATTTACAATTTCCTTGTCTGCTTGAAAGCCATTCACTGACCATAAATCATCGTCTTTTTCTAAAAGAATTTCATCTTCATCAATTGATTTTATTCTTATTTTTTCAATTAAATTCAAATTTATGCCTACTAAAAAATTTGTGTCAATTTTTGTTTTATTGTTTGTATTTCTATTTTCAATAAAAGGATAAAGAACAATTAGCCCCAGCAAAAGAAATATAACAGCAAATGTAATTATTAATTTTTTAGACATAATTTATTGTTTTGTTTAAGACAAATAAGTTAGTTGTTGCTTGTTGCGTCTTTTTAATAAATAAGTAAACCCAATTATAAAAGGGATTATGATACTAATTGATAAATTAATATATTTAATTAATTTTGGTTGATTTTGATTTTGAAATAAAAGTTTATTATTATTTTTTTGTTTTATTTTTATACCAGCCAATGATATCTCTTGACTTAGCCATGAAGATGATTCAAGCGCAAAAGCGCTGTTTTGAATACTTCCCTGAATATGAGCATTAGAAAGAAAGTCAGAATCTGGAACCACTATAATCCTGCCTAAATTTGATTTTAATTGCTTTGGTTCTAAAGCAATTATTAAATCTTGTTTAGCTAAATTATCCTTAGGAAAAGTTTGGTCAGGAGCTATATTATAATTTTCTTTTATAGACCCGGCTGACTGACTTGTAGTAAATAAAACCATTGGATTAAATCCTTGTTCCAATGCCTTTGTTTCATTTACCTTTAAAGAACTGGTCCAAGGCAAAACAATATTAGAGATTCTATTAGTGATTGGAATATTGTCTAATGGTAATCCCCTAACCCATAATGGGTATGGTAAACTATAGCTAAAAAATCCTCCACCAAAAGAAACCATCTCGTTTGACTGCAAATCATAAACCAAATCATTATTTAATGTTATCCCGTAATTATCTTTTAGCCATAATATCAAATTGGTCTCATTTTTGTTAATCTGCTGTGCCTGAGGATTTATAAAAACGCCGTCCAATAAAACCATAATCGCTCCTTTGTTTTTAACATAGTTATCAAGCCCTTGCAAAACTGATTCATCAATTTGCTCTGACACTCCCGGAATAATTAACAAGTTAGTATTACTTGGAACTTCTGGTGTTTCAAGATTAATTTCAAAACTACTAACTTCAAATTGTTGTTCAAGTTCTTGTCTTATTAAGCTAAAGTCTTCTATTTTTTTTGACCCATAACCATCAAAAAAAACAATTTTCTTTTTATTTTTATTTGTTAATTTAGTTATAAATTTAGTTAAATTATATTCCAAATCTCTTGTATCTTGAACAAATGGTATTGTTTCGTATTTTGAACCATAAGAAACCACAATTCCTAATGTTCCTTTTTTTATTTTTAATTCCTCTTGTTCAATAACATTAAATTGCATTTCATTAACTCCATATGACCTCATTTCATTAACAACCGCTGGATTAACTGTTGGATTTTTTAAATCAACCTGAATATTCCCTTTTGCTAGTTTTTTATAATCATTTAAAGTATATTTTATTTCATTCATAACTGGCTTAACACGAGCAGGCAAATCTTTTGATACATATAATGTGATATTAACAATATCATCTAAATCTTTCAGTGTGTTTTTGGTTGTGGTTGTTAATGTAAAAATTTTATCTTGAGTTAAATCAATTCTACCAGGCAAGCGAGCACCAATAATATTTGTAAAGATGACTATGCCAATAAATAATAAAATACCTGTTTTATATGTCCTGTATCTCTTGGCTTGATTGCTATATTTGTTCTTCATTAGACGCAAATAAGCCAAAGCTGAAAATAACGATACAAAAGATATAAAATACCAGACATCTCTAAAATCAATAACTCCACGAGACATTGAAGTAAAGTGGGTTAGAACAGACAATTCTCCTGTAATATTTGCCAACCAATAAGGCAAACTAGCTGTAATAATGTCAAATCCAATAATTATAATAAAAAAACTTGATATAGCAGAAATTAAAAATGATGAAATTTGATTGTCAAAATAACTTGAAACAAATATACCTAAACTTATTAAAACACCTGCTAAAAATACTGCTGCTAAATATTGTGTTACAAATGCTCCCCAATCAAAATTTCCCAAAGTAGAAAAGCTAGCTGCTATGGGAATAAAAAATGATAAACTTATTGTTACAAAAATTAAAGATGATAAAAGCTTTCCAATAATAAGGTCTATTTCTTTTAAAGGTTTTGTTAAAAGGAACTCAAGAGTTGATTGATTTTTTTCTTGCGAGATTGAGCCCATGGTAATAGCTGGTATAAATAAAAGAAACAGCCATGGCAATAAAAAAAATAAAGATTGCAAAGAACTTTGTCCAATAAGAAATGCTTGTTTGAAAAATAAAAACTCGGCCATAAATAAAAAAGCAGCCACAATAACATAAGCAGTTGGATTATTAAAATAAGCTGATAACTCTTTTTTTATAATTGTTAAGATATTTTTTTTATTCATAATTTATTTAATCTTTTCTCGAAGTAAGAATTCTAAATACATCTTCAAGTTGTTTTTCTTGAGGATACATTTTCCAAATAGTCCAATTATATGTGCGAGATAATTTAGAAATTTGAGGTTCTACAACCCTGTCTTGTCTCACTATTATTTTAGCAGCCAAAACATCCTTATTTGATTGTAATAAATCAAATTCTTGAACATCATCCAATCTTTCAATATGTTTTTGAACATCATTTCCTTGAATTTTAACAACAATGATGTTTTCTGGTTGAGTTGACCTAGCAATATCTTCTGGAGAACCATCGCTTATTATTCTCCCTTTATTTATAACAATCAAACGACTACAAACAGCTGAAGCCTCTTGCATAACATGAGTACTCAAAATAACAGTTCTATCTTTTGCTAAATTTTTTATCAATTCTCTAATTTCAATTCTTTGATTAGGGTCCAACCCTTCGGTTGGTTCATCTAAAATAATAACTTTTGGTTTTCCCAAAAGTGCCAAGGCAATCCCAACTCTTTGTTTATACCCCTTAGACAACTCCTTAATTGGTCTGTAATAAATTTCTGAAATACCAGTTGCATTAACTATAAATTCAATTGATTTTTTTAATTTTGTTTTTTTTATATTTTGTAATTTTCCAGTAAAATTAACCATCTCCGATACAAGCATATCTCCATATAGTGGATTATTTTCAGGCAAATATCCAATCAATTTACGAGCATTGATTGGATCTTTGTTTACTGAAATGCCAACAATTTTAACATCTCCTCTGTCCGGAGATAAAAAGCCTGTGATAATTCTCATCGTAGTTGTTTTACCAGCTCCATTTGGTCCTAAAAATCCTACCACTTCTCCTTTATTTATATCAAAAGAAACATTATCAACCGCTAAAATATGTCCGAATTTTTTTGTTAGTTTATTAACTTCAATCATAATAATATTATAAAAAAATATTAAATTTTGTCAAATAAATTTCTGTGGAGTATGTTTATAATAAAAAGGTCGCTGAGGACAGAAGAACGCATTATGGCTAAAACATGCGCATTCTTGGATTAAAGAAGGAAAAGAAAACCTCTAATCCCCAGCGACAAAATTGTCCGCTCCTTTTTATATTATTTTATAAAGAAAATCCCATATATGCTAAATATGCCCCAAGCACCATCATAAAGACCACCATTGCTTGCAAGATACTGTCTTTTTTTTGAAGCTTGTGAATCATTTTAACTGTATATTTTGGACAAGCAAGCCTGACTATTCCCTTAATTAAAGCTAGCCAGCCAATAAGAGTAATTATAACTCTCCATATACCGCCATACCAGAAATCATGTCCAACTACCATGCAAAGCCCGAGCACTAATGAAAGGTAGCCAGATAAAACCATTGCTTCTTCATTGGCTATTGCTTTAAAGATTATTTTAAAGTTTTTTTTGTAAAAGAAAAATAACAGACCCATTATTACAAATAAAAGTCCAATTACTTTTGCCAGAAAAATAGATAATGCCATAAGATTAAAAATTAATACTAATTATATAAATTAATTATAACACATAAATAATCAAAATCCAGTCTTTTTTATTAAAAAAATTTAAAATATCTAAACTCGGGGGCAGGGACTCGAACCCCGATTCTTAGGACCAGAACCTAATGTCCTGCCATTAGACGACCCCCGAACAATATATTTATTCTATTTCTAATTTTTTACCAGTTATAAAAATATGAGAAAAATTCTCGAAATAATTACTCCTCTAATTATTTCTAATAAAAAATCACTCATATTATATTTTTAATTACAAATTTTTAAAACTGCTAATTCTAAAGGCAATTGTGCGATTTCATTGTATCTGAATTGCACTTTTGCTTTGATAAACTCTTCTATAAATAAAATTAAATCATTTAATTCAACTTCTTTGGCAAGTTTAGTCATTTTTTTGAAAAATTGTTCATCATATTTCCAAAAAACACTCTGTTTTACAGTGCCAATTTTTATAAGCATAATTCTTCTTAAAAACTCAATCAATTCTGTATTAAATTGTTCAACATTCATTCCTTTATCTATAAAATCATTAATCATTTTAATTGCACGAGCATCATTTTTTTTAAATATTACAGATGAAAACTCAAATAACAATCCTGATTGAGCCAACGGAATTACTAATTCTGCTTGTTTGGCTGTTATTTTTTTAGTATCAATAGCTAATACCTGATTTAATAAACTTTCAGCATCCCTGACACATCCTTCACTTCTAATAGCAATTGATTCTAATACTTGAGGATTAACTCTAATTTTTTCTGCTTTAACAATTTTAGCTAATCTTTTAATAATTTCATCAATAGAAACTTTTGCCAAGTCAAATCTCTGACATCTTGAAATAATTGTATCAGGTAGTTTAAAAATTTCCGTGGTTGCCAAAATAAAAATAACATTAGCAGGTGGTTCTTCTAATGTTTTTAACAAGGCATTAAAAGCTGACTTGCTAAGCATATGACATTCATCAATAATAAATATTTTATATTTTCCAGCGGATGGCGGAATACGACTAATTGAAATAATATTTTCCCTAACATTATCAACTCCTGTATGTGAAGCTGCATCAAGCTCTATTAAATCAAGAAATCTTGCTTGAGTGATGTTTTGACAATTTGAGCATTTATTGCATGGTTCTGATTCTCCCTTTTTTCTTGTTTGACAATTTACTGCTTTAGCGATTAAGCGAGAAATGGTTGTTTTTCCTAGCCCTCTTGGGCCTGTAAATAAATAAGCATGAGCTATTTTATCTTGTTTTATTTGCCCTTGTAAAATCTCAATAATATTGGCTTGTCCAATCACATCTTTAAATTTTTGTGGTCGATATTTTCTATAAATAACCATAATTTTATTCAAGTTCTTTTAATTTATTAACCCTGTCTGCTATTTCTCTTTCTATTATGGTTCTGTCTTTGCCATATTTAAGCCGGGAAATTTTAGCAATGGCTTCAGCCATGGCTGGATTAGCATCTCCAACCCCTGGAATATCATCAAATGGTACCGTGGCCATGCTAAAACCAGGGGGATTAGCATTATCAATCAACAGTTTAGTATAAGTTGTATATTTTGGCATATTCAAGAAATCACTGTCACTAAAAACAGGCGCAAACTCTTTTGTTAAGGCCTCTGCATCATCAACTCCAATTCTAAAAGCAACTTTTGTCCCCACATTACCGAAAATAGCATCTTTAAATTTAGTATCCCCTGCCTTTACTAACTGGCCTATGTATTGATGGGCAATGGTTAAACATAAACGATATTTTCTAGCTTCTGATAAAATCGTTTCCATGCTATCAGTTAAAAAATTTTGAAACTCATCAATGTATAAATAAAAATCATTCCTTTCTTCTTCTGGGATGCCCCCTCTTCCCAGGGCAGCCATTAAAAGTTTGGCGATTAAAATCATGCCTAATAAATAAGCATTATTATCCCCTATCTTCCCTTTTGACAATTTTACTAAAATAATTTTTTTATTATTCATGGCTTCACTAAAATTTAAACTACTTTTTTGTTGTGAAATAATGGGCCTCATAAAATCATTAGCAATAAAAGGGGTTAGTTTACTAGAAATATACGGAACCATGTTTTGTAAAGAAGCCTCTCCACCAGCTTTAAGAGCTTGTTTTTCCCAAAAATCCTTAACAACTTCTGTCTTGCATTTTGCTAATTTCATTTTTCTAAATTCTTCATCAGCCAAAACTCTTGGGACCTCTAATAAGGTTGAGCCTGATTCAGGGTCATCCATTATTAGTAAACATGCATTTTTAAAATATTGTTCAAACATTGGCCCCCCGGTTGCTTTTAAATCATATAGTTTGTCAAAAATATTCATTACTTCATTAACAACAAATGTTTTTTGTTCAGGAGTATCATATTCAAGCAAGTTAAGTGCTAAAGGTCTCTCAATATCAGCCGGGTCAAATAAAATAACATCTTCTGCCCGTTGTTTAGGGATTCTTTCCAAAAGATGGTCAATTGCGTCTCCGTGCGGGTCAATAAAACAAGCCCCTTCCCCATTAACAATATCTTGCATGCATAGTCCTTCAATAAACCATGATTTACCTACTCCTGTCATGCCAATAACATACATATGTCTTCTTCTGTCCCCTCTTTTAATTCTAATTGGTGTTTTCTCCCCCCTAAAAATATTATATCCCAAGAATAATCCTTGCTGAGGAATATTTATTGGTCCCGGGGCTTTTTTTGCTAAAAGCCAATTTATATTTGGAGTCTGTATTTCAGCTGTTGGTAAATGAAAAACACTAGCCATTTCTTCTGCATTAAGCAAACAAGCTCTTTTTCTATCTAGAAATCTGTATATAAAGTCATGAATTGTTTTGGCTTGCTTTTTCTTGTTTGGGAGAAAACCATTACCATATTCATAAGTTGTAAATTGAGCAAATGAATTTATAATATTATTTAAATACATCTCTGCTTTTTGAACTGTCTTTGAAGAAACAATAATTCTAATATTAACATCAAGGCCTGCCTTGCTTGATTTTTCTTCCAATGATTTAATAACCTCTTGATCCATTGGAGAAAGCTTATGTTCTTTGGGTTGTTCTGTTGACTGTTTTACTCCTCCAAACAAGCTTAAAAGATTATTTATCAAAGACATAAAACGACCAGTCATGGCAACTGAAATAGCTTTATCTAACTTTTTGCCTTGTTGCATCTCTCTAGCAACCTTGCTTCCCCAATTGTGCCAACCTTTTTTAGCTGACTGAACTACAAATTGAACACAAGCTGCATCTTCTTTTGGAATTTGACTTAGAGAATTTATTACTGCAATTAAAAGATCGGTTTCTGATTTTAAGTATGTTTTTATAGGAAACATTGAATAATTTTTTAGTTTTAAATAAGAACTTGTTACTTCTCCCTGGGGAATAAAAATATTATAATCAGACACTTGTTCTACATTAGCACTTGGATATTGTGCTTGAATTTGTTGTTCAAAAAATTGTTGAGATTCTTTTGGAATAACAAAATAAAAAGAAATTAAGCCGTCTTTATCAGATACAATTTCAAATGAAAAAGCATCACTTCTACCAAAAAGATATGATTTTATGCCTTTCTGCGCCTTGAGTCCAGCCACAATACTGAAAAAATCTTCCATTGGCTTTAACATTTCTTTAGCTGATTTTTGCTGGTTATCTTTGTTCTTGTCTCCTGAATGTTTTGGAATTGTAATCAATAAAACAATTCTCTCAAAAGAAAACTTAAAAGCACTAATTTTTCTTAAATATTTAATTAAAATAATAAAAATAACCATGCTGGCTATTCCTATTAAAGCTATCCCTATCATGTTAGAAGTAATTGTTATTGTTTCAAACATTTTAATATATTTATTCTTTTTTATACTTGTCAGCAAATTCTAATATTTTTTCTGTTTTAATTTTTGTTTCTTGTTCTAAAAAAAACTTATTAACTCCTGGGATAATTATTAACCATTTTTTAATAAGTCCAATGATTTTATAAATAGCTATTTTGGTTTTTGAAATAATTTCATCAATCTTAAAAGCTGTTTCCTCTCCTTGCTTTTTAAATTCTTTTTTAACATCATTTGGCAATTCATCATAAATCAAGTCCACTCCATCAGCTAAAATGTCTTCAATCTTTTTCAACCTAACTGACTTGTCTACTACTTCAACTGGTTGTTGAGGAACAGTTGGCTGAATTGATTGAATAGGGGTTTGAGGATGTTCTGCTTGAGGAACAGATTCTGATTGTTCATTGGTTTCTGTTTCGGGAATTGGGAAGGATTCTGTTTTAGATGTTTTTAATCCTTCTGGGGCTGGTTTTATAACCGACTCTATTTTTTTTTCCTTATTTAATTCAGGCATAATTAAAATTTAAATCTATTATTATTTTGTCTATCTTTTAAGAGATAGAGCACTAAACAAGTAGACAAAAATATAATCAAAATATTTATAATCCTGTCATCAATTTTTTGTTGAGTTATCTTTATCTCATCAACTTCTTTCCACACGCCAGTGCCAGTTCCATCTAAGTCAGTCAAAACTTTATTTATGCCTGGATTATCAGTTATTCTAATGCCACCTATTTCAATATTTTCTCCTAAAATTTTCCCAGCCACATTTAATCTTGCCTCCCCATTATTTTTATTTGAATTTACTTGTGTTTGCTCATTATTTTTATTAGAAATTAAATTAGAATAATTAAACATCAAAAAAATAGCCACCATTACCACTAAAATCTTGCCAAACTTTTTTGAACTAATTATCATGTTAAATATTATAAAGAATATTATGCTTAAAGTAAATACTCGTCAATCTTGACAAAAAACAATATAATTGATATTATTAAGCCATCTTTAAAATCAATCAACGGAGGAAAAAATGAAACAGAATCAAACAGATTTTGACCTTTTCATAAGAGAAATAATAAAAAATGCCTCTTCTCCAGGAGTTGTAGTAATAATGGCCTTTTTCAGTGGAACTATATTTGGCCTATTTCTCGGCTCATTTCTCAGATTTATGAATTGGTAAGTCTTCTTAAAAAAAAGCCCATATAAAATGGGCTTTTTTATTTTTCTTTTATTTCACAAATATCAGAAGCAAATTTATCTTCATATCCATCTAAACAATCACCGCACTTAAATTTCCCCCAACCCCCTGGCAAACAAATAGTTTCTCTTTTTTGTTGGTCGTAACAAAAATCACTCCTGTCACACCAAAATTTTTCATTATTATCACAAAAGGGCGCATTATTGTCTATGGGTGCATAACAATTAATTAAAAATCCTCCATTGGCTAATTTATTATCATATAAAAAATCTGCCCAATTTTTATTTGAAATTGCAATTGATTTTGGGGGAATTAATTTATTCATATTGTAACATTGAGCTATTTTATTACTTTTTCCGCAAATTTGATTTGGTTTACAATTTTGCCCTGGGAAAATTGACAAATCAAAATATGGACAATCAGCTGGATCTACAACCCATAAACCATTTTTATCAACTATTATTGTGGCTGGTTCTCTAAATATTTTTTGACTTGAAGTAATTGTCCTGTTTTTTAATTCTTTTATTTCTAATACTAATTTATCAATTCTATTATTAATAACATTTTGTTCTGTTGTCATCCTAGAATACATTCCAACAATTAAAACAAGGGCGATTAAGCCAAGTATGCCTGAACTAAAAATTGTTATTTTTATTTTTTTAGGTTGCTTGCTTTTAGATATCAATTTCCCTATTAATACTTTGACTTTTTTTGCTTTCTTTAAAAACATGTTTTAATTATAACAAAAATATTATAATAAAGTAAAGAAAAATCTCCATAAAAATTTTGTGGAGATTTTTTTACCAGAACTCCATATTCTAAAACAAAGAACAATGTTGCGTTAAAAATTACAATAATATCAAATAATCGCTATATTTTCATAACAGCATCTTTTTTTATTATTAAAAAATTCAATGAACTTTTCTTAACATATCACTTTTAAGCCCTTTTGTTAATCTGTTTTAAATATTTTTTGAACTCTTGAATTCCGTATGGATCAAGTCCATTTATATTTTTACTAAAAATATAAGATCGAGCTTGACATTCTTTAATGTTTCCTTCCCGAAATTTCATAAATAAAAAATTATTTTTCCATGCATTTAAAAAATTTTTATTAAAGGTTGGCAAAATATTATTATTATAATACCCAGCTAATTTTAAAAAAGGGCATGGAACCATTTTTCCATCAACATTTATTGTTAATCCAGACAATGTGGCCCTGCATTCATTTCTATCTTTTTCGCACATTAAACAAGAAACAATTGCTGCATTAGTTAACCCAATTTTCGCTTTGTTTTTTAATCTTTGACTAAAAATATCTTGAACAAAATTAAAATATTTGTCTGGATCAAGTATAAGATTTTTTTGACTACAATGAAATGGTTTAAATAAATTAAAATTACAAGGAATGTCTAACGACTTACTATAATCTATTATCTCTTGATAATTATTAATATTATTTTTACTTATTGTTGTAGAAATTTCTACATGTATATTATGTTTTTTTAAATTTTGAAGAACTTTATCAACTTTTTTAAAAACACCTATTCCTCTTATCTTGTCATTAACCATGTGAACGCCTTCCAAACTAACTAAAAATACAATATTTTTGAATTTTGCTAATTTTTTTATGAATTTATTATCTAACAATGTAGCATTAGTTATTATGTTAATTGCAAAATCATAATTATTACACAAATCTAAAATATCCCAAATATTTGGATGTGTAAATAATTCTCCGCCAACCAAACTAATTTCAAAAACATTTTTTTTATATAATATCTTCAAAATTTCTTTGATTTTATTCATGGGCATTATTTTTGAATAATTATCCTGACAACAATGTTTGCATCTTAAATTACATTTGTCTGTAATTTGTAATTCAATTGCAATCGGTGCATCCATAAGCTCTTTGTCAAGAATTGGATAACCTCCTTGAGATGGAGTGGCTAACTCTTTTTTTACTTGTTTTAAAAAATCAGAAATTTTATTTTTCTGATTTTTATTATTCTTTTTTTTATTTAATTTTTTTACAATTTCTCCAATGCTTAAATTTTTGTTAAAAAAATAAATTATAAAAAATTTTGTACTTTTTTAGTTAAACCTTGAACTTTATTTTTTATTGATTTTCTATGTTTACTATAATCTGATAAATATTTGACCTTTTTATCTGCTACCAAATAAAATTTATCTGGATTTATTTTTTCTAAAAAATAACGGTCATGAGAAGACATTATAATTGTCCCTTCATAATTTTTTAACGCAATTTCTATTGCTTTCATTGTTCTAATATCAAGATAATTTGTTGGTTCATCTAAAATTAAAACATTCGCTTTTTTTACTGAAAACTTTGCTAAAATTAACTTTGTTCTTTCTCCTGGACTTAAATTTTTGATTTTTTTATCTATATAATCAGATTGAAATTCAAAATGATTTAATATACGATGGATTTCATCATCCCTTATATTAGAATTTTTTTTAATATAAGAAAAAATTGTCTGATCTAACGGCAAATCTTCATGATTTTGCATAAAATTACCAACATTTAATTGCTTGCCTATTTCTATTTTTCCTGATATTGGTTTAATTTTTTGAGCTATTGTTTTAAGCAATGTACTTTTACCAGCTCCATTATCTCCAACAAAAACAATCTTTTCTCCGTGTTTAATATCTAAATCTATTGGACCCAATGAAAACCCATCTTTGTAGCCAACTTTAAGTTGATCTAATTGAATTGAATTTTTTGTGCTTATTTCTTTAAATTCTATTTTTATTTGTAATTCTTTTTCTTGAAATGGTTGTTTCGTTGTTTCTTTTATTCTTTTAATTTGCCTGTCAATAGCTTTTGCTCCGCTCCCCATTTTTGAAGAACGATCTCTTTGGTGCCCGCGCAAATATTTATCCTTGTCTTTAGTAGATTGGCCAGATCCTTGTATTGCCCATTGTTTTTTCTTTTTAGCAATTTTTTCTAAATTACTAATTTTTTTTTGTCCTTTTTTATATTCATTTTTTTCTCTTTCATTTTTTTTTTGTTTTCTTTCTAAAAATTCAGAATAACTACCAGATTGTTCAATAATATTTTTTTTATAAGAATCTATTTCAATTGTTCCTCCTATAATATTATCTAAAAATATTTTATCATGCGAAACAACCAAACAAGCCATATCACTTTGTTTAATAAAGTTTTCTAGCCAAATAATTGATTGTAAGTCCAAATTACTTGTTGGTTCATCTAACAATAACATGTCTGGGCTTCTTAACAAAGCTCCGACAAACATCAATTTAGATTTCTCTCCTCCACTTAGCTCTTCTACTTTTTTATCTAAATATTTCTCTAGTCCAAATCCTGATAGGATTATCTCTGCAATTGATTCAAAGTCATATCCATTTAATCTTTCATACTGTTCCTGTAATTTTCCGTATTCTTTTAATTTTTTTTTATCTGCTAGATCCTCTGCTAATTCTTTCATTGTTTTTTCTATCTGCATTATATGTGTTATTTTTTTTAAATAATCTAAAATATTTAAATTTAAATCATTTTTAATTGATAGTTCTTGTGGCAAATATTCTATTTTCATATTATTTGTCTCAATTCTCCCAAAATCTGAATTTTCTTCCCCTGCCATTATTTTTAATAAAGTACTTTTGCCGGACCCGTTATTTCCAACAAGAGCTTTTTTTTGTTTTTTAGCCATGGTAAAATTAATATCTTTAAAAAGATCTTTATTATTAAAAGATTTTGATATTTTTTCTACTCTTAAAACCTTTGTTTTGATTTTTTCCTTTTTCAAGATATTAAATTCAAAATTATTGCTATTGGCTATCATATAAAATGATTTTGATTTATTATATATTCTTAACATATCACTTTTAAGCCCTCTTGTCAATAAAAATTTATTTTGACAAAATTTATTTTTTGTGATAAGATAAATTTATATACATGCTTATGTAATATAAGTTACTTACAACAAAAAAAGGAGTAAAAAATGCCTCGGGAAAAAACAGAGATAGAAAAAATCAAAAAAGACGTGGAAACAATTCAAGCCATGCTTAATCTTTGGCAAATACCAAAGGAATTAAAAACAAGCAATAACGACGAATTGATTCCCATCTTAATCGTAGAAATAGAAAGTTCAGACGAAACTAATGATGAAGTGCTTGATACATTTGAATTTGTAGAAAAGCATATTGGCTGGACTGATGAAATATGCAAAATAAGAGGTCAATGCATTGATTGTGCTGACCCCGGCATAATGAGGCGCGGACACAGATCAAGTTGCATTAATTGTAATCAACCAGATCTAGGCATGCAAGCAGTTAATTAAATAATTAACCGTAAAATAAAAAGCCCTGTTAAAAAACAGGGCTTTTTTTTGTCACTTATCCCATTGAAAAGCACCCCATTAAGAAGCAAGGCCTATCAATGTTGTTATGGTATGTGTCTGACAAAAAGTTATCCACAATCAAATTACTTGATTATATAATTGTTTGATTATATAATTATAATACCTATACCATGGGTATAGGTATTTTAATAAATATTTTAATAAAAAATTATGACCAATGAAAAAAAGAAAGTCCTTGTTAATTTTAAAAAGGTTCAAGGCCTAATGACAAAAATTAATAGTATGATAGAAAACAAGGAATATTGCATTAACATTATGCAACAAAATTTAGCTGCTATTGGACTATTAAAATCAGCTCATCAAAAATTAATGGAAAACCATCTTAAAACTTGTTTTAAGAAAGCAATGGGGACAAGTAACGAAAAACTAAAAACACAAATGACAAAAGAAGTCCTTGGTGTTACTAAATTATTTAATAAATAAAATATATGTCAAAAAAATATTTATCATTTATTATTATTGCTATTGTAGTAATAATAGGAGGAATAATGATCATTCAATCAAGAGGAAACAAAATTGAAAGAAATAAACAAAACAATTCAGTAGCTTATCAATGTGAAATCAATAAAATGATTTTTTATTATCTTGACACTTGTGGCTGGTGTCAAAAAGTAAAAGATGAAGGGACTATTTCAGAATTAGAATCATTCGGAGTAAAAGTTGAGCAAATCAATGCTAATACTGGACAAGTTCGACATCAATTCAGGACAGTTCCGACTTTTGTAATAAATGAAAAACTATATAGTGGATACAAAAAACTACCTGAATTAAAAGAATTATTAAAATGTTCAACAAATCAACCAACTTTTTCACAAAACACAATCCCTTTTAAAGCATCTATGAAATTGCCTAATATTAAGTTTAATGGAGAAAATGGACAAAATCTTTCGTTATTAAGCAATAAAGTAATCTTAAATGCAAGTGATATTGATGTTGATGGATTTCATTATTACAATACAGAACTTCCTAATGGAAAAGTCGTTTATTATTTTGTTGTTAAAGACAAAAATGGTGTTTATAGGGCAGCTGCCAATGCCTGCCAAGTTTGTTTTGATGCTAGATTAGGATTTAAAAAAGAGGGTGATTTTATGACTTGTGATGCTTGTGGAAATAAATATCCTTTAGCTAAAATTGCAACTGAAAAGGGTGGTTGTAATCCAGCGCCAATCAATCCAAACTTAAAAAACGAGAATGGAAAAATAAAAATTACTCTATCAGAGCTCGAAAAAATTGCTAACCTTTTTTAAATAAATATATGAAAAAATTTATTATAGTTTTTTTAATAGTTTTAACTAGTATTTTTATTAGAAAAACTTTAATTAATAATACTAATTCATCTTGTCAAATTATTAAAGGAGAGTGTGATTTAATAAATCAATAATTAAAATGAACAATAAATTAAAAACAATTTTTTTATCTATAATCTCTTTTCTTACAGGCGGATTAGGCATCATCGGCCTACTGGGGTGGTGTTGTACCTTAACAGGAGCAGCTATTTTATCTTTTCTTGGAATTGCTTCTTTTAGTGCCTGGTTAGTATCTTATAATAAATTACTTATAATCATATCAATAATTTTTTTGATATTGGCAATTTATTCATATATTAAATTTAAACAAACAAAAACTTGTAATAATAAAAACAACACTTGCAAATAGTTTTGCTTGAAACTCCTCAGAGGCTGAGCCTCTCAAAAATAAAATAATAAATAATAAAATAATAAAAAAAACATGCTTAAAAAAATCAAAATCAAAATCAAAGGAACTCATTGTCAAAGTTGCAAGACATTGATTGAAACAGAAGTTGATATTTTAAAAGGAGTTAAAGATATTACAGTTGACCATGTTACTGGAAAAACTGAAATAGAATTTGATGACAACCAAATATCTCAACGAAAAATTTTTGCTAAAATTGAAAAATTAAAATATAAGGTTGAAAAGATTAAAAAAACAAAAGCACAAGTAAATAAAAAGAAGAAGATGTTAATTGCTTCTGGATTATTTATTTTACTAATCATTGTTTATGTTTTAATTAAAAATTCTGGTGCACTTGAATTACTAGCTAAATTAAATGAAGCCAAAATAAGTTATTGGCTTATTTTTTTAATTGGCATCTTGGTTAGCTTTCATTGTGTTGGTATGTGTGGAGGATTAGTAGTTGCTTATACGGCCAGACATCATGCCAAGGGAGATAAACAAACAAAAGCTTCTTGGCCCCATATTCAATACAATCTTGGAAGAACAATATCTTATACAATGGTTGGCGGAATTTTAGGTGGATTGGGATCATTTTTTGCCATCAACCCTACTTTTACAGGCAGTGTTATCTTAATAGCTGGTATTTTTATGATTTTAATGGGATTATCTTTTATTACCAGTATGTCCTGGTTTGAAAAAATCAAACTTAAAATGCCATCTTTTATGGGAAAATTTCTTTACTCACAAAGACATACTAGAAAACCAAAGGGACCTTTTATCATTGGTTTACTTAATGGCCTTATGCCTTGTGGACCATTGCAAGCAATGCAAATATATGCCCTAGCATCTGGGAGCATTGTCAGAGGAGCTCTTTCAATGGGAATATATGCATTAGGAACAGTGCCATTAATGTTTGGTTTTGGTAATTTTATTTCTTTAATTAGTAAAGATAAAATTAAACAAGTAATGAAAATATCAGGAATTGTAGTGATAATACTTGGATTATTTATGATTAACAGAGGTTTGACTAATTTTGGATATGGCTTTAGGGAATTTGTGCCACGAGAATCAAGTGCCCAAACAGAGTTTATAGTAACTGGCGATGTTAAGGAATATCAAACAGTTAATATGGCAATTAAATACAGAGGATATGATCCAAATGTTATATATATTAAAAAAGGCGTTCCTGTTAGATGGATTATTACTGCAAAAGAAATGACCAGATGCACTGATGAAATCATTCTGCATGATGGATATAATATAAGAAAAAAATTAAAACAAGGTAAAAATATTATTGAATTTACACCAACCAAAGTTGGTGAAATTAAGTTTTCTTGCTGGATGCAAATGGTTTGGGGCAAATTTATTGTCACTGATGAAAACAAACAACCGTCAAGAGAAACTATCTACAAAGAATCACTTAATTTACCTGAAGGAAGTTGTGGAGGCACTACTGGAAGCAGTGGCTCATGTGGCGGAGATTGTGGCATCCCAAGTTGTGGTTGTGGTTCTATAATTAGGGCATATTAATTAAAAAAAATAAAATTATGGAAAAAAAAGAAATATTAAAAATAAAAGGCATGCATTGCGCTTCTTGTTCAACAATTATTGAAAATAAACTAAAAAAAACAGAGGGAGTAAATTCAATTAATGTAAATTTTGCCAATGAAAAGGCTTATTTAGATTTTGATATCAATAAAATCAACCTCAAACAAATAACTAAAATTATTAATAACCTAGGATATAAAATTCAGTCAAAAGAGGAAGTAAACACCAATGATTATTCCTCCTCTCTAAAAAAACGCCTTATTTTTAGCTTTATATTTGGGCTACCTGTTGTTTATATGTCTATGGGGAAAATGATTGGTCTGCCAATCCCCTATTTTATAGAAACAAATACTCATATAATCGAATTTATTTTTGCCTCTGTTGTTATTGGATTTTCTATTAAAATATGGACAAATGGAATTAAAAATTTATTACAACTCAAACCAAATATGGATTCATTGGTTTTTATTGGAACCCTATCTGCTTATGTTTATAGTTTAGCAATTTCTTTATCATTGATATTTGGCTATAAAACCATCATACAAGATTTATATTATGAAAGCGCTGTCTTTATTTTAATTTTTATTAATTTAGGAAAATATCTTGAAGCCATTACAAAGGGAAAAACTAGCCAAGCAATTAAAAAATTAATTGGGCTTCAGCCAAAGCAGGCAATAATTTTAAAAGACAATCAAGAAGTAAAAATAGACGTATCAGAAGTAAAAGTAAATGATATTATTTTAATTAAGCCAGGAGCAAAAATTCCAGTTGATGGAATTATTATTGATGGCTATTCAAGCGTTGATGAAAAAATGATTACCGGAGAAAGTATTCCAGTTGAAAAAAATATTAATGAGCAAGTTATTGGAGGAACCATCAACAAAACAGGTTTTTTAAAATTTAAAGCAACTAAAATTGGAAAAGATACTATGTTATCTCAAATTATTGAAACCGTAGAGAAAGCCATGGGGTCTAAACCGCCAATTCAACTTTTGGCTGATAAAACTGCTCTTTATTTTGTGCCAGCTGTTATTTTTATAGCCATCATAGCGTTAACAACCTGGTTATTATTAGGTAAATCATTTGCTTTTGCCTTAACAGCTTTTGTGGCTGTTCTTATCATTGCCTGCCCCTGCGCTTTAGGGTTAGCCACTCCAACCGCCATAATGGTTGGAACTGGATTAGCAGCCAAATATGGCATTTTAATTAAAAGCAGTCAGGCACTAGAAAAAGCCAAAAATGTTGATTTTATAATTTTTGACAAAACAGGCACATTAACAAAAGGAGAACCAACTGTCACTGATATAATTAAAATAACCCAAAACACAAATGAACAAACCATACTACAATTAGCAGCTTCAATTGAAAAGTATTCAGAACATCCTTTAGCACAAGCAATCATTAACAAAGCTAAAGAGAAGCAAATAAATTTACTTGAAGCTAAAAACTTTCAAGCAATTTTAGGAAAAGGAATAAAGGCAGATATAAATAATCAAACAATATTATTGGGTAAACCAGCTCTAATAAAAGAAAATCAAATTAATATTGATTTGATTGAAAAAAAACTACAAAACTTAGAAGCAAGCGGAAAAACCTGTGTAATATTAAGTGTTGATAAAAAAATCCATGGAATTATCGCTATTGCCGATACATTAAAAGAATATTCTCAATTAGCAATTGCTAAACTTCATAAATTAAACAAAAAAACAGGCATTATTACAGGAGATAATATTATGGTTGGGCAAGCAATTGCTAAACAGCTTGGCATGGATAAAGTTTTAGCAGATGTCCTGCCTTCAGATAAAGCAGCTGAAATAGCCAAACTACAAAAACAAGGATACAAGGTGTGCATGGTCGGGGATGGTATTAATGATGCTCCTGCTTTAGCCCAGGCTGACATTGGTATTGCACTTGGATCTGGCAGTGACATTGCCGTGGAAACAGGAGAAATAGTATTAATTAAAGACGATTTGCGAGATGTTGTAACAGCCATTGATTTAAGTAAATATACCCTTAAAAAAATAAAACAAAATCTTTTTTGGGCATTTTTTTATAATACAATTAGTATTCCAGTTGCTGCTGGAGCTTTTTACTCTATGACTCAATCACTGCTATCCCCTAGTATTGCAGCTGGAGCCATGGCTTTTTCTTCTGTTAGCGTTATTTCTAACGCCTTGCTAATGAAAAGATATAAACCATTAATTAAATAAACATTGACAATATATATATTAAAATAAATTTTATTAACATTGACCAATTCATTAAAATCTAAAAAGTAAAAAAAACAAAAAAACAAGCGCGTAATCCATTTTAATGACATCACAATAACAAAAAGCCCTGTTAAAAAACAGGGCTTTTTTCTTTAATCATCTTGCTAATAGGCCTTGTCTCAATAAATTGATTGTCATGGCCTCTCTTTCACAAAGAATTATTTATCAATTTCACTTAATACTTGTCTTAAATAGTCCTCTATTTTTACTATATCTTTATTTTCTAGTAAAACAAATTTTCTTTTGAGAATTTTTGCGCTTCTATTTGTCTTGTCATTAATTAAAATATTAAAATATTCTGAATGATTTTTGTCTAGAGTCAATCTATTGTCATGAATATTATTAACAATCTCCATTGCCTCTTTGTCTGTTAATTTTTCAGGAATACTTTCTCTGTCAAAATTTTCAAATATTTTCTTCATATTCATAATAATAGCAAAAATACTAAAAAAAGCAAGGACTTTGTAATATCTTGACAAAAACACTAAAAAATGATATCTTAATGCATAGTACATCAAAATAAAAAAGGAGATGATTATGGAAACTCCAGGGATTCACTCTCTAGAAATGGCCCTAAAAATTAAAGGGCTAATAGAGTTAATCAATGAAAAAAAGAGATTTATGAAAAAAATAATCACTTATTTTTCAAGACACCCAGATAATAATCTAGCCCTAAAGTGCATCCTTTTAATAACAGAAGATGGTATCTTTGAAGACCTGAATAAGAAAGAACTATTATTAATTTCTGAAGCACTTAAAAATGTACCAGAAAAAGTTCTAGCAATGAAAGATAACCACTATAATATTACCACTAACAAGCATGTCCAGGTCTGTATTTGGAAGGAAATAAAAAACCTACACAAAATTCCTGATCAAGATATTAAAAGGATTGATAAGGTGATTCTTTGCTAATAAATCTCTCATCAAAAAGCCCTGTTAAAAAACAGGGCTTTTCTTTTTATTTCATCTACTTAATAAGGAATTAATTGAATTTAGCTTGTTTAACTTTTCCCATGGCAAATCCAAATCATCCCTGCCAAAATGTCCGTATTTAGCCGTTGGCTGATAAATTGGCCTTAATAAATCAAGTTCTTTAATTAACATACCTGGTCTTAAATCAAATACTTTGTTTATTATTTTAATAATTTTTTCATCTGCTAGCTTGGCAGTATTAAAAGTATCTATGTTAATTGATAATGGTTGAGCTTTACCAATAGAATAGGCCAACTGTATTTCAATTTTATCTGCCAACCCCGCGGCTACTATGTTTTTAGCCACCCAACGCGCTCCATAGCTAGCACTTCTATCAACCTTGCTTGGATCTTTTCCGGAAAAACATCCCCCACCATGTCTACCTGCTCCTCCATATGTATCAATAATAATTTTTCGTCCTGTTAAACCAGTGTCTGCTGCTGGACCACCAAATACAAAACGGCCCGTGGTATTAATAAAATATTTAATATTAGAAGTAAACATTTTTTGAGGAATAACTGGTTGAATGACATTTTTAATAATATCTGCCCTTAATTGATTTATGTCAATCTTAGGATTATGCTGTGCTGCCACGACAATATTATTTATTTTGCTTGGTTTATTATTCTTGTATTCTACTGTTACCTGACTTTTTCCATCAGGTCTTAAATAAGCCAATTTTTTACTCTTTCTAATAAGCATTAATTGTTTGGTAAGTTTATGCGCTAAAACAATTGGCAGGGGCATGTATTCATCTGTTTCGTTAGTTGCATAGCCATACATTAATCCTTGATCACCTGCCCCAATGGCTGTTAATTTAATTGCATTAACTCCCTGAGAAATATCTGGAGATTGCTTTTGAATAAATACCCTAATCTCACAATTATTAATATCAAAACCATAATCAGGATTATTATAGCCAACATTATTAACAACTTTTTTAACGATTTGTTCAATATCTACTTGTGCACTAGAAGTAATTTCGCCAGCCACAATAATATTATCTTTTGTTATTAATGTTTCGCAAGCAACTCGTGACTTAAAATCTTTTCTCAGATAAACATCCAAAATAGCATCTGATATTTGATCTGCTAATTTATCTGGATGTCCTTCTGTTACAGACTCTGATGTTAAATATTTTTTCATATGTTTTTAATTTAAAAAGCTCTTTCCTAGAGGAAAGAGATAAACAAATAATAGACCTTTATCTTCCCCTATTTTAGGGCTGAAATTAGCACCTTCTTAAAAAATTATTTTAAGGGTTGCTAGCAGGATCATTGGGTCAGTTCCCTACCCTGCTTTCTTAATAATTTAATTATTCAATTGTACTAAATAAATTTTTTACCAGTTAGACCCTCTAAAAAATGAGGATACTTGATTAAATCTTACAAGAACACCATCTTTCACTTCTGCCTCATAAGTCTTGTGTTCACTTCCTATATATCCCTTTCCATGATCATCATGCTTATCAATGTGCACCCATATCTTATACTTAACAATCCTGTCATCACTTGAATCAAATTTTTTTATGTCTCTTAAATGAATTAGGCCATTTTCATTAGCTTTATTATAATGCTTTCTTAATTTATCAATTTCTAGGCCAACAACATTTGGCAATTCTTCTATATTAACATCAATCCCTTTTTCTGGCATCATTTTATTAACAAGATCTTTAAAAAATCTTTTTTTATTCTTTTCTTCTTTTTTTTTCTCTTGGTTTCCATCTGGTTGCCCTATTTTTTCAAAATTCATAATATTTATATCAATTATTTATTATGCTTATTTTTATGAATTTATTTATAAACTAAAAAAATAATACCAAGAAAAATGTAATAAATAGCACTCTCAAAAAATAATCCACGATAAAATTTTTCTCTTTTTAAATTTATGTTTACTTTTTAATTAATTAAATAACATCCCTAAAACAGAAAATACAATCATTACAACCATACCAAGACAAATGCCTATAACAACCATTCTCCAATAAAATTCCCAAACAACTTTCCATAATGTAGGATTATTATCAAAAAAATCCTTGATTTTAATTTTCTTTTTTTTATTCTGCTTTTCTGAAATAGAGGCCTTTTTTTTGTTTTCCATAAAATTATTAATTTTTAAGTAGCCCTGAGGGGAGTCGAACCCCTGTTACATGATTGAGAATCATGCGTCCTGACCATTAGACGACAGGGCCATATATTTACAATAGCAAAAAATTCAATAAAAGTAAAGATTATCTAAAATTGACAAAACCCTACTTTTATTTTATTATTAAACAAATGGCTGATTTAAAAATACAAAAATTGATTAAACAAGAAAAACAACGCCAAACAAATGGACTGGTTTTAATTGCTTCTGAAAATTTTGTTTCTAACAATGTATTAAAAACAATTGGCTCTATTTTAAGCAATAAATATTCTGAAGGATATCCTCAAAAAAGATATTACACTGGCAATCAATTTATTGATAAAATCGAGCAAGTTGCCATTGAACGAGCAAAAGCAATATTCAATGTCCAACATGCCAATGTCCAACCCTATTCTGGTTCGCCAGCTAATCTGGCCGTTTATTTTGCCCTATTAAAACCAGGTGATAAAATTATGGGCATGAGTTTATCTGGTGGCGGGCATTTAACTCACGGTCATAAGGTTAATTTATCTGGCAAAATATTTGATTTCATCCAATACAATGTTGATCCCAAGACCCATTTAATTAATTATGATGAAGTAGAAAGATTAGCAATCAAGCACAAACCAAAAATAATTATTTCAGGAGCAACTGCTTATCCTAGGATTATAAAATTCAAACGCTTTCATCAAATAGCCAAAAAAATAGGAGCAATTTCAATGGCAGACATCTCGCATATTGCTGGATTGATCATTGGACAATGTCACCCATCCCCTGCTCCATATACAGATATTATTACAACTACCACCCACAAAACATTAAGAGGCCCCAGAGGAGCAATAATTATGTGCAAGCATAAATATGCTGCAAAAATAGATAAAATGATTTTTCCAGGCATGCAAGGAGGTCCTCATAATAACACCATGGCTGGTATTGCTGTAGCCCTAAAAGAAGCCAGTCAACCTAATTTTAAAAAATATGCCAAGCAAGTTGTTAAAAATGCCAAAGCATTAGCACAAGAGCTGAAAAGACAGGGATTAAATTTAATTTCAAATAACACTGATAATCATTTAATTTTAATTAATTTAATAAACACAAATATAACTGGTCAGCAAGCAGAACTTGCCCTAGAAAAAACAAACATTTATGTCAATAAAAATATAATTCCTTATGACAAGCAAAATCCTTTTAATCCTACTGGCATCCGGTTAGGCACTCCTGCCCTAACAACCATGGGCTTTAGGGAAAAAGAAATGAAAATTATTGGAAAATTAATTGCTAAGGTTATTTATAATATTGATAATAAAAAAATTTTAAAAGAAGTCAAAAAAAGAGTTAGCAAATTAACTAAATAAATATGAAAATATTAGATGGCCAAAAACTGGCTAACAAAATTGAAACAAATCTAAAAAAAAAGATTGCTAAAAATAATCTTCGACCTGGCTTGGCTGTGATTTTAATTGGTAAAAATCCTTCATCAATTATTTATACAAAATTAAAAGAAAAATTTGCTAAACGAATAAATGTTAATTTTAAAAAAATTTCTTTTTCATATGATGTAACTCAAATAAAAATATTAAAATTAATTGAACAATTAAATAAAGACAAAGCAATTCATGGAATTATAGTTCAAATGCCTTTGCCCAAAAAATTAAATGCCTCAAAAATTGTTGCTAAAATTTCTCCTTTCAAAGACATTGATGGCTTTCATTCCAAAACAAAATTTGTATCACCAGTTCATCAAGCAATTATTGAATTAATTAAATCTACTAACAAGTCAGTTAAAAATAAGAAGTTTGTTATTTTGTCTAAAAACCCTATTTTTGTCCGACCCTTGGTAAAGTTATTTGAAGAAAAACAAGCTCAATCTCTTTACAAAAGCTTAACTCACAACATAAAACAACTTACTAAAGATTTCAAAAAAATAGATATATTAGTAAGTGCACTTGGTATTCCTAAAATAATAAAACCAGCCATGTTAAAAAACAACTCTATTATCATTGATGTTGGATTTACTAGAAGACAGCAAAAAATATTTGGGGATGTTGATACAAGTGAGAAAACAAGCAATCTTTATTTGTCCCCCGTTCCTGGCGGAGTTGGTCCATTAACTATTGCTTATTTATTTAAAAATTTACTAATTTCATCTTCAAAGAGTTTACAAAATTTTAAAAAGTGATAAAATTTATATATCATGGAAAAAATATTAAGCATAACACAAATTATTGTTTCTTTTCTCCTTATAGTTGGAGTACTTTTGCAATCACGTGGAGGCGGATTATCTAGTTTAATGGGTGGTGGTGGCGAAGTATATCACACCAAGAGAGGAGCTGAAAAAATAATATTTAGAACAACAATTGTATTATCTGTTTCATTTCTTGTTTTAGGAATTGTTCGTTTAATTATTTAATTTTATTAAAATGCTTGCCAAGTATTTTAAATTTAAACTACCTGTATTAAAAAAAATTAAATATTTGAACAAATTTTTAACAACCAAAGAAAAAGAGATTATTCTTTTATTATCAATAATTGGATTTATATCTCTTTTTTTTCTTATTGCTAGAGTTTATTTTATTAAATCAGAAGTAAAATCAGTCAGCGGTGGTACATATATAGAAGGAATTGTTGGCCAACCAAATATAATTAATCCAATTCTATCAAATAATGAGGTTGATTTATCTTTATCAAAATTAATTTTCTCAGGACTTTTAAAATATAATAAAAAATTGGAACCAATTAATGATTTGGCCAAAGAATTATACATAAATTTTGACAAGAAAAAATACACAACCTGTCTAAAAAATGACATTTTGTGGCACGACAACAAAAAACTGACTGTTGATGATGTTATCTTTACTTTTAATTTCATAAAACAATCTGTCCCACAAAATCCTTTAGCTAGAATATTTAAAAATGTAAAAATATCAATAATAAACGAAAATTGTGTAGAATTTTCGTCTGAACAAGAATTACTTGATTTTGAAGAATATCTAACTTTTAAAATTCTCCCCAAACATATCTGGGAACAAATACCAGCTGAAAACTTCGGTCAGACAGAGTTTAATATAAAACCTGTTGGCAGTGGCTTATTTAAATTTTCATCTTTGACCAAAGATACACACGAGAACATAAAGTCATATGAATTTACAAGAAATGATAATTATTATAACCAGCCAGCATATTTAGAAAAAATAATTTTCAAATTTTTTCCAAGCTTTGAAATTGCCGAACAAGCAATAAATAATAAACAAATAAATGGACTAGGATATCTAGCCAGAGAAATGAAAGGAGAAATAGAACAAAATAAAAACATAAATTATCATCAATTCAATTTACCATATTATAGTGCCATGTTTTTGAACAACAGAGATGACTCAATATTAAAAGAAAAAACAATTAGAAAGGCATTATCATATCTAACGCCAAAAGAAAAAATAGCCGAAGAGGTTTTTAATAATAATGGAATTATTATTAACGGACCAATATTACCAAGCTCTGATTATTTTAATTCAAGTATAACAAAATATCCTCATAATCAAGGATTAGCAGAACAAGAACTGCAACAAAATGGATGGAAAATTAATGAACAAGGCTTCTGGCAAAAAAATAATGAAATTTTAAAAATAGACATAAAAACTATCAATACTTTTGAACACCGCCTGACAGCCGAAATAATACAAAAAACATGGGAAAACAATGGGATTAAAACAAAGTTAACCATTCTTTCTCCTGAACAAACAAGAGAAATAATTACTGCCAGGGATTTTGATTGTTTAATTTTTGGAATTTTAGAAAATTTTAAGACTAATCCTTATGCTTTTTGGCACTCCTCTCAATCAAATTCTCCTGGACTTAATTTGTCTGGATTTAGCAACCGAAGAATTGACGAATTACTTGAAAAGGCAAATATAACTAAGGATAAAAATAAAAAGCAAGAATATTATAATGAATTTCAAACAATAATCTCATTAAATGCCCCAACTATATTTCTTTATAATCCTACTTACACTTATGCAGTTGACCATAGAATAAAAGATATACAAACGGGCAATCTAAGGTTTTCAAAAGACCGATTTATTGAAATTGAAAAATGGTATATTCAAACAAAAAGAGTCATTAAATAAAATAATAATCAATAACTAATATATAGCCAGAGTGGTGAAATTGGTAAACACGTACGGTTCAGAGCCGTATGCCTTTACGGGCTTGTGGGTTCGAGTCCCTCCTCTGGCATTATATATTTTTTGAAACCATATGCTTACAAATAAATCTAAAATTATAAATTATTAAAATGAAATAAAAACGATCTTTCTATTGTATAATAATCAGAAAGGTCGATAATTATTAATAAATAAATATAAAAATAATATGAGTACTAAAAAAATTCTAATTTCTATTTCTGCTTTTGCCTTAATGGGTATTGTGGTAGGATTGACAACAACTAGCTTTAGTTCTGCATCATATTATAGCGATAGTGCTCTTAGGGGGTCTGACTGTACTCCTGACAGACACAAAGCAATGGAAGAAGCATTCGCTAATAACGATTATAATGCCTGGCTCGAGTTAATGACAGGCAAAGGAATAGTAAAAGATATTGTCAATGAAGAAAATTTTCACCTTTTCGCAGACATGCATAATCTTAGAGAACAAGGAGACATTGAAGGGGCTAATGAAATACGAGCCGAATTAGGATTAGGAGTTGGACGAGGAATGCACCGAGGATATGACCAAGGAAGACACGATCATGAATCATGCGAGGACGAATGTAATTTTGAACACATGAATATTGAGCACGGATACAAAACCTTGAACAATTAAAAAATTCCATGGTTTAATTAAGGCACAAGACTCCAAAAAAATTGGAGTTTTGTGTATTTAAACTTTTTAAATAAAAATCAAAAGAATGAAAGAATTAAAAAAAATGACAGACGAACAAATAATAGAATATGTCCGTACAAAAGACGAAGAAGCTTATAGTCAGATAATAAACAGATATCAAAATAAACTTATTAGATATTCTAATTACCTAATCAATGACAATGATGATGCTGCTGATATTGTACAAAATTCTTTCATTAAAGCATTTATTAACTTAAATAATTTTAATATAAAGAAAAAATTTTCTTCATGGATATATAGAATTGTTCATAACGAAGCAATTAATGCTATTAAAAAAAATAAATACGAACTACCAATAACAGACAAGATGGATTTTAAAAGCGAAGAAGATATTGAAATGGAATTTACTAAAAAAGAAATACAAGCAATGATACACAATTGCTTATCTCAAATCCCTCTTTTATATTCCGAACCATTAACTTTATTTTTTATAGAAGAAAAATCATATTCAGAAATTAGTGATATTTTGAGAGTGCCAGTTAATACAGTCGGGACAAGAATTAAGCGAGCTAAAATTTTAATGAAAAAAATATGTCAAAAAAAATAGACAAAATACAACAAAATGTAATGTCTTTAATTAAAAAAAAGAAAATTAAAATAAAACCAAAATGGCAATTTGTTTTAAATTCACTAACCATGATTACTGGTTTAACTGGAGTTGCTATTTTAACAATATTTTCAATAAGTTTAGTAACATTTTCCTGGCGGACACATGGCCGAATGAAAGAATTTCATTACCAACAACTATTAGCAAGTTTCCCTTGGTGGGCACTTGGCTTAGCTATTATCGGTATTGGAATTAGTGTCTGGCTTTTAAAAAAATTTGATTTTTCATATAAGAAAAATTTTGTTTTGATATCAACTAGTTTTATTTTGGCTATTTTATTAGCTGGTTGGTTAATAAATTATTCTGGTCTTGATGTTTTCTGGATTAAACATCGCCCAATGAGACAATTTTATCAAAGATATAATGGCGGCATGATGAATAGGTATAAATTTCAGGTGATGCCAGAATATGAAAATCATCAAAGAATGTTCCGTAATAGACAAGTCAATCAATAATCAATCTTTCAAAAATAAAAATACTGGCAATTAATTGCTAGTATTTTTTAATTAACAATTTACTAAGTTTTTATTGCTTGAATAAATTTTTTTAATTTAATAGAATACTCGTGATTTATAATCTGCTTAGTTGTAAAATCAATCACAGCTATCGGCTTTTGCTTACATAGCTCTTCCATGTGTTTAAATGTTTTCTCATGCCCCTTGCTTCCTTGCGTGCAAAAAAAAGCTACTTGCTTAAACTGCTTATAATAATTATTTATATAAGTTCTGATTGGAACTGACATTGTAAAAACCCAAACAGGAGTGCCAATTATCACTAAATCATATGAATCTGGTTTATTTTTAATTGGTTCAAGTAATGTTAATTTTTTCTGAATTGTTTGTTTGCCTGAAATCAAATAACCTCTTGCTCCTTGTCTATCAAATGTGTCAATAATCTCCTCTGAATCACAATCAATTTTGCCTGCCATTACTTTAGCAAGCTTGGCTGTTGTTTTAGTTCTAGAATAAAAAACAAGTAGGATTTTCATATTAAAAGCATAACAAACTAGAAATTATCTGTATATATATGTTATAATATATTTATGAGGAAGAAAAATGCTTTAACATCTATTTTTGTACTGGGGATTAGTTCTATTATAACTCAATCAATTATTATAAGGGAAGCGATTTCCACTTTTTATGGCAATGAATTTTTTATTGGCATAATTTTAGCTGCTTGGTTAGGATGGATTGCTTTTGGCAGTGGTTTTTTCAAAAAATATTTAAACAAATCTAAACAAGACTTATATTCCCTTGTCAAAATCCATTTTTGGATAGGGTGGTTATTTTTACTGGAAATATTTTTAATTAGAATTGTAAAATTATATCTAGGACTGGCAGGAGAAATTCCAAACTTAATTCATTCTTTTGTATTTGCCTTTATAATTCCAGCTCCTTTATGTATTACATTAGGATTATGGTGGACAATAGCCAGTAAAATTATTTCTAAATTATTTAATCAAAATAAAATTAAAGAAATAAATAAAGCCTATTTTTTAGAAATAATCGGCTTTATAATTGGAGGTTTTTTATTTAGTTTTTGGTTTATTAGATTTAATGAATTCTTTGTTGCTTTGATTCTACTTGTAATAAATCTAAGCATGATACTTTTGCTTGTTCATAAAAAACCACCCTATTTTTTAATAAAAATTTTTACAAGCATTTTAATAATAATACTAATTTTTCTTTCATTTTCTCCATATTTGAAACAACTAAACACAGCCACACAATCTCTTAGGTTCAAAAATCAAGAATTGTTAGCCACCAGCAACTCTTATTATGGAAACATTGCTGTCACAAAAATTGACTCACAACATAATTTTTATTTAAACAATAAGCTTATTTATTCAGACAAGGAAGCCTTGTTTTATGAAAGTTTTATTCATTTATCATTGCTACATCATTCATCTCCTAAAAAAATTCTTTTAATAGGCAATAACCTTTCTCAAGCCCTTGAAGAAACATTGAAGCATAATCCTGACCAGGTTTATTACGTAGAGCCAGACAAACAAAAATTAAACATATTTAAAAAATATATTTCAAAACAAGCTCGCCAAGCATTAAAAAATGATAAAGTAAAAATTATTAACAAAGATGCCTTTTATTTTTTAAACAAAACAAATGAACAATTTGATTTTATTATCATAAACATACCTAATCCTTCGACTGCTCACACTAACCGATTTTATACTCAAGAATTCATTCAAATAACTCATAAAAAACTAGCCAATAGTGGCATAATAGCAACTCACATGTCTTCTTCATTAAGCTCTATGACTGGCAATCTAGCTAATCTTAATGCATCTTTATACAAAACTTTAAAACAAGTTTTTCCAAGAGTATCTGTTTTAGCAGATGAATCAAATTTATTTTTAGGACACAAAAACCCTTATACTGGCATCAGTTCTAAAATTTTATCAAGTAGAATTAGCCAAAGAAACATTAACACTAAATTTATAAATAAAGATTATATTAAATACCGCATGACCAATCCTCGCTCAGTCAAAATGATTGAATTGTTTGATGAAAATAAACAAGCAGCCACAAATAAAATGTTCAAACCAATTGCCTATTTTTATCAAAACTTATTCTGGTTAGATCATTTTTATTTAAATTTCTCAAAATTATTAAAAACCTTATCCTCATATTTTTGGGAAATCTTTGCCATGTTATTACTAACAATATCTTTATATTTATCAAAGTCAAAACAACAATTATTAAAAAAATTACCTATAATTTCAATAATCATAGGCGGATTTTGTTTGATGGCCTTAGAAATAATAACTATTTTTACGTATCAATCAATTATTGGCCATATTTATCTCCGAATTTCTCTATTAATATCAGTATTTTTTATTGGTATGGCCCTAGGCATATTTTATGGTCAATCAAAAAAAGATTTTAATGATTTAATTAAAATGCACTTAATTTTAATAATATTTCCAATTATCCTTATAGGAATTTTGCCTTTGTTAATAAATATAAGTCATGTTCTATCTGAAATTATTATTTTAATAATCTTGCTAATGACTGGTTTTATAGGAGCAGCCATCTTTCCAATTTCAAATAATATTTTTCTATTATCTCAAACAAACCTTGATAATAAAACAGGCACCATATATAGCGCTGATTTAATTGGCTCAATGTTAGGCTGTTTGTTGCCTTCATTAATTTTAATTCCTATTTTCGGAATAATTAATAGCCTAGCATTTATATCAATAATAAATTTGTGGTTTATTTTAATTCTATCTATTCGAAAACCTGGGCCGTAAAAACATAAATTTCAACATTATTATTTTTCCAGCAATCATATGCCAGCCCTGCTTTTTGAGAACATAACTCACCCATAAACCTATTTATGTCCCAATTGTTATCAGTAGCAACTTGTGGCAAAAACACGCCACTTCTCATGCCCTGCCTGATTTGCACACCATGCTTACCTAATTCAATTTCTTGCCAATCATCAATTTTTATCAAATTACTTAAAACAGAAACCTCGTAATCAAGCTCTGCTAACTCATTTGGTTGAACTGGCGGAAATCTACTATCATTTGAAGAGGCAGATATAGCCATTTCAGATACAACTTGATGTAATGGAACTGTTGTTGGAGAAAACCTACCAATACAACCTCTTAGTCTCCCCTGTTTTCTTATGGTGACAAAGGCTCCTAAATTTTCTTTTAATTTGCCTGAATTAATTTCGAATTCAGGAATTTTTTTATTTAAAACATGCGATGTTATTGTTTGTTTAGCAATCTGTAAAAGTTTTTCTTTTTCTAATTTATTCAATAAATCCCCTCTTCTGGCTCCAAAAAAACCAATACTAGTATATCCAACCACTTTTTGCTCTGTCTCTATAACATCGCCTGAATTAGCATAATTAAATAATTTAATTTCATTTGCATTCATTTGTTTCAATGCCTGCATCACTGTTTTTATAGCATCCTGTCCACAAGCAAAGGTTGAGGCATTTGGAATCCCCTCTTGCTTTAATTTAAGTATAGTATTTTTAAATTGATCAACCTCTCCAGTTAAAATTGAATCAATTGTTTTTAAGTCAGCAATTCTCGCATGATTTCTGGACGGATAATGAGATAAGTCAGAACTAGCAATTAATAAAACATTTTTATTAGCCGTGTGTTTAACAATTGCTTCAGCTAAAATTTTATAATCATCATCGCTACCATTTCCAAACATAATCGGCACAATCTTAAAATTATCTAATACTTGTTGTAATAAAGGTAACTCAACCTCCAAACCATGTTCTTGCTCATGCGCTTTAGTTCTAAAAAAAATTCGCTTATTAGCATTGATAATCTTGCTCGCTAAAACAGAATCTATCTTGACTTCCCCCAAGGGTGTTTTATAATATCCTTGTTCATAAACAGAGATTCCGTCAAACCTATCATAATGACTATTGCCAATTAAAATAATTGTGTCTATTGATTGCCCTGCTAATTGCTTAATTCCATAACTAGCTACCTGGCCCGAATATTGATAGCCCGCATGAGGCAATATTAACCCCATTATTTGATTATCTGTTTCTATTATTTGCACTTTGTCTAAAAATTGATTGATAGTGTTTTTCAAAACAGATGGAGATGAAGGATAAAAAGTTCCAGCCACTGCCGGGCTTCTAATAATTTTTACTTGTGCTTGTTCAATAGGGAGTAATGAATATAATTGTTGATTTTTTTTGACCTGCCAAGATAACCAAAGCAAACAAATTACTATTATTAACAAAAACCAAAAACTAATTTTTAAATATTTCTTTTTCATATAATAAAATCATTGCCAAATTCCTGGCACTTGCGAGTCAGGCGAACAATAGCCATTTTTATCTAAATTATTATCTAAAAGAAAAAAACCTTGCCTTTTAATGGCTACATCCCCTGAGTCAGGACAATACGTAATACTGCCATCCGGGTCATAAATATTGCCCGTATAAACATAATTTAGTCCTGCGTTTAAAGCTATTTGTCTAGCTTTTTTTAGAGTATTAATTGGAGTTGGAGGAACATTTAACAATTTATAGTCTGGATGGAACCTAAGAAAATGTAACGGAACATCTTCTCCTAAGTTATCTTTTATCCATAAAGCTAAATTTTTCAAATTTTCATCATTATCGTTTTCTCCTGGAATAACTAAATTGACAATTTCCAACCAAGTGCCTGATTGCTTTATAATTTTCATTGTTTCTAACACTGGCTCTAATTCTCCTAAAGTCATTTCTTTGTAAAAATCAGGAGAAAATCCCTTAAAATCAATTTTGTAAGCATCAATATATTCCAAAAGGTCTTGCAATGGCTCTGGATTTATATATCCAGCACTAATCACCACATTTTTAAGCCCATTTTTATGAGCCAATTTAGCAATATCATACATGTATTCATAAAAAATAGTTGGCTCTCCATAAGTATAAGCAATTGCCTTAGCATTACTAGCCAAGGCATTATCAACAACCTCTTGCGGAGACATCTCCATTGAGGTTGCTTCCCATGGAAAAACTTGAGCAATTTGCCAATTCTGACAAAACTTGCATTGTAAATTACAACCAGCTGTTGAAATAGAATAAGCTGTTGTGCCTGGCAAAAAATGATAAAGTGGTTTTTTCTCTATGGGATCAACATGGGCTGCTGCCACCTTGTTATAAACCATTGTTTTTAATTCTCCATCAACATTTTTTCGGGCCTTACAAACCCCTATTTCTCCTGGCGATAAAATACATTTTCTAGGACATAAATTACATTGAACAATTTTATTCCCTAATGTTTGATAATATTTGGCTGGATAAAAATCAATTTGGTCTTTATTTTTTTCAGAACCATAAATCAAAAATCCAACTAAAAAGATAATTATTATTAAAAATAAAATTGCTCCTATTTTCCTAATCATAAAAAGTATAAATAAAGACCAGCCAACATAAATAGACCAAATAAAATAATTGTCCAAATATCTGCAATTATATCTTTACTAACTCTTTTTCTTAAATTAAAATTCATTTTAATAAAAGCATGCAAACCAATTACCATGAATAAAGGAATTGGCAACAATCTGCTATGCAAGGATTTGGCTAACAAGGGAGACATAATCCCTTTGGTTATGCCATAGCCCGATATAATATATATCAACATAATAATTCCCAACAAAGGTCCTGCATAATTTGATATTTTAAATAAAATTCTATTAATTTTGTTTCTATCCATATTTTTTTATTAATTTATTAGTAAAATGATATTATATATTCCATAAAACAAAAACAAGCAACCAACTATTAGCCCTGAAATTTTGCCGACAAGTTGGAACTCTTTCATTTTATTTAACAACCCTAAAAGCACTAAAGGAATAAAATAAAGAGTGGTGCCAACAAAAAACATTAAAAAATAAATAATACCTTTTAAAGCACTATTAAGAGTGAAAATGTAAGCCAATGACATTAAAAATGGCGGGCAAACATTTATCCCCATAAAAAAACCCATTAATAGTGGGAATTTTTTATTATGTTTTTTAATATTAGCACAAAACGAAGATTTAGTTGACCTTAACAAACCAAAAGCATGTAAGATTAAAATCAAAGACATTAAAACAAGAGCAATATTCAAGATAATATTTAAATTATCATTATTAATACTTTCCCCTAAATAACCAAACACAGCCCCAAATAAAATATAGCCAATTAATCTACCTAGAATAAAATGAGTAAGTGTCTTAATGTCTTGTTGTTTGCCTCTTTTCTCAGAAATCATTACTGGAGCAATAAAAGGAATACAATAAACAAAACAATATATTCCAGTTGAAAGACCTAATAAAAGAGGGGCTATGATAAAAGATTCTGGCATCTATAAATTATAACAAATTCTCTATATTTTTAAACCCTTTATGTTGAAAAAATTATAAAAAATGGTATAATAATACTATGAAATTATTTAGTGGCATTCAACCATCTGGAACAATCCATATTGGAAATTATTTAGGAGCAATTAAAAATTGGGCTAAGTTGCAAGATAAATACCAAAGCTTATTTTGTGTGGTTGACTATCATGCTATCACATCTCCATATGACCCTGACAAGCTACCAGCCCGAGTGATTAATACTGTACTTGATTTCGTTTCCTGTGGAATTGACCCTCAAAAGTCAATTATATTTGTTCAGTCTCATGTCAAAGAACATACTGAATTAGCCTGGCTTTTAAACTCTATTACATCTATTGGCAGCTTAAAAAGAATGACCCAATTTAAAGAAAAAATGATAAAATATCCCAAAGATGTAAATGCTGGTATTTTAAATTATCCTATTTTAATGACAGCCGATATATTGCTTTACAAGGCAGAAGTTGTACCAGTTGGAGAAGACCAGGTTCAACACATTGAATTAGCTAGAGAAATTGCTAGAAAGTTTAATAAAAAATTTGGAAAAACATTTCCTGAGCCAAAACCATTATTAACAAAATCCCGTCGCATAATGAGTTTAATTGACCCTACTAGAAAAATGAGTAAATCTTTTGACAAAAATACTTATATTGCCATGACTGACTCAAAAGAAACTATTTGGAAAAAAATAGCTTCAGCCATGACAGACCCAGCCAGAAAAACAATCAAAGACCCTGGCAATCCAAATAAATGTAATATTTATAATTTTCATGAAATTTTTTCATCAAAACAAGAACTAAACAAAGTAGTTGATGCTTGTACTAAAGCAAAATTCGGTTGCCTTGATTGCAAGCAAATATTATTTAAAAATATAATGAAAGAATTAGAACCAATTCAAGCCAAAAGAAAACAATTAGAACAAAATCCTGCTATGATTCAAGCAATTATAAAAAAAGGAGCTCAGCAAGCTCAAATAATTGCTACTCAAACAATACTTGAAGTTAAGAAAAAAATGGGAATAATTTAATATTCCCAAACAATATTCAAAATAAGAAAAACCATTAATTTTGGTTTTTTATTATTTTTGAAATAGCTGCTAATTTCTTTTTAGCAAAATCTTTTGTTTTTGCCTCAACAACAACTCTAAGCAAAGGTTCTGTATGAGATTCTCTAACATTAAACCACCAAGTTTTAAATTCAACTGTCAGGCCATCCAACCATGTCTTTTTTCCATGCCTATATTTTTTTGCTAACAATTTAATAACTCCTTGTTTATCTATAGCTTTAAAATTATTTTCTCCAATCCAATAATAATGTTTATATTTTTTAATTATAGATGACAAGGGTTGTTTACTCTGTGATAAAATTTTTAACATCAATAAAAGCGTGTATCCTCCTGATTCTGCATAAAAAATATCTTGATAATAAAAATGTCCTGATATTTCTCCACCAAAAATCGCTTGATTGGCTCTAGCAGCATCTTTCATAAACGCATGCCCTGTTCTTGTTTTTACTGGCTTGCCTTTATTTTTCTTTATTATAACTGGCACTGCTTTTGAACAGGTAAGATTATATACAATAGTAGATTTTGGGTTTTTCTTTAAAAAATACTCTGAGAACATGGAAATAATCATACTTGTCTCTATAATATCTCCATTTTCATCAACAAAAACAGCCCTATCTCCATCTCCATCAAAAATCAATCCAAAATTAGCCTTTTGTTTTATCACCTCTTTTTGTAAATCTTCAAGATTTTCTTTTATAGATGGATTTGGTAAATGATTTGAAAATTTACTATCCAAGGTAGAATATATAAAAAGCAAATCAGCTGAAATTTCTTTTGCTAATTCTTTCATAAGAACTGACCCCGTCCCACCAGAACAATCAATTACTGCTTTTATGTCTTCTGTCCCGTCCATATCTATTAGAGAAAAAATATGGTCTAAATATTTTGAAGTAATATTATAATGAGTAAGTTCTCCTCCTTTATCTGCCTTTAAAGGAATTTCATCCAAGGCATATTCTTTTATCTTATCCATTCCCCAGTCCGAACATATAAATTTAGCATATGGTTTTTTCTTGTTAAAAGAAATCCTGGCCACTAGTTTGATCCCATTATACTCTGGGGGGTTATGACTGGCTGTAATCATGGCTGCACCATCTGCCTCAAGAAAATTAAGGGCAAAATATAAAGCATCTGTTGACACTGTTCCAATATCAATTATATCAACCCCGTGTCTTAGCGCTCCTGAAACAAAAGATTTAAAAATCTCGGGAGAAGAAAAGCGTGCATCTTTCCCCACTATTATTTTTAATTTTCTTCTCCTTATTTTTGTAACTAATTTCAAAAATTTAATAAAAGCCAGACCTATTTTATAAGAGGAAATCTCATTTATTTCATCAGGGTAAATCCCGCGGATATCATATGCTTTAAAAATTTTTTCAGAAATTTGCATATATTTAAATTATTTCTTTTTAGCAAATATAGTAAAATTATGACTTTTCTTTTTATTAAAAATTAAAAAACCAGCTGATTTTATTCTTGTCTGAAACTCTTTAAATCTAAAAACATAATAATAACGCATTATTTTTTTAGATTTTAAAGTAAAAGGAATAAGGATGTTTTTTTGGCCCAGAAAAATTTGCCAAATTTTATATTTTTTAATTAAATTAATTTGCCAAAAATTCCACACACTTATAATCATAATTCCTCCTGGCTTAAGAATATTATAACAATCATTTAGAGTTTTTAATTGTAATTTTTTAGTTGGAATATGATGCAAAAAAGCAATGCTAAAAATAACATCAAACTTTGATTGTTTAAATGGCATGTTTAACGCATCTCCAACAATAAAATTAGCATTTGATGCTTGAATCCTTTGTTTTGCCTTGGCAATCAATTTGGCTGATTTATCAATACCAGTATATTTTATATTTCTATGTTTAAATAGATCATAAACACGTCCATTCCCGCATCCTAAATCAAGTACAGAATTATTATCTTTCACATACTTTGTTAAGGGAGATAATTCAGGCCAAAGATTTTCCCTTGATTTGGAAAATTCGTCAGCTATTTCTTCCCAGGCTTGTTTACTTTTATCTAAAATCTGCCTAACTTTTATTTGTTTCATTATATTATATTCTAACATTTTTTTTAAAAATAAAAAAGACAAATTCTTAAAAAAATGCTAATATTAAAATCAATGGCAAATAAAATAAATAATTATAAATTAACCCAGGAAATTAAATCAAGCAAAATTAATAATTTTGATGATTTTTTAAAATGGAAAAGAAAAATTTCAAAAAAATTAAATATCAACATGATTAGCAACATTGATATTTTAAGTGCATACAAACAAACCCGAGCAACAAACAAAATAAATATAATTCCATTTTTTGAAAATCAATTAAAAAAAAGACCTGTCCGATCTCTTTCTGGTGTAGCTGTCGTGGCTGTCCTAACTAAACAATGGCCATGTCCTGGAGATTGTATTTATTGCCCAACTGAAGCTGGTATTCCAAAAAGCTATCTATCAGGCGAACCAGCTGTTGAAAGAGCAAAATTACTTGATTTTGATCCATATAAACAAGTGGTGACGAGAATAAAATCATTAAAACAAACCGGTCACCCTGTTGATAAAATTGAATTAATTGTAATTGGGGGTACTTGGAGTTACTTGCCTAAACAATATCAAATTTGGTTTATCAAAAAATGTTTTGACGCAGCCAATCAAGCAAAAAGTAAAACTTTGCTATCTGCTCAGAAAAAAAATGAAACAGCCAAACATCGTATTATTGGATTAACACTAGAAACAAGGCCTGATTATATTAACAAGACAGAAATCAAGAGAATGAGAAAACTTGGTTGCACAAGAGTAGAAATCGGGGTTCAATCTGTTTATGATGATATTTTAGAAAAAAATAATCGAGGACATAAAACAAAAGAAATAATTAAGGCAACTAAATTATTAAAAAATAGCGGCTTTAAAATATGTTATCATATGATGCCTGGATTATTAGGGTCTTCAATTAAAAAAGATCTAGCCATGTTTAAACAAATTTTTACTAATCCTGTGTTTCAGCCAGACATGCTTAAAATATATCCTTGTGTAATTACTAAAGGATCTAAATTGTTTGATATTTGGAAAAACAATAATTATAAACCATATACTGACGAACAATTAATTGACTTAATTATTAAAATAAAATCAATCACTCCTAGATATGTTAGAATTAATCGATTAATTCGCGATATTCCTGCTTGGCAAATTGAAGCAGGTAGCAAGACTTCAAATTTAAGAGAGATAATTCAAGAAAAAATGAAAGACATGAAACTAAAATGTAAATGCATTAGATGCAGAGAGATAAAAGACAAACAAATAACAATTAAAAACTTGAAATTATTAAACAAAGAATATACTGCCTCTGATGGACAAGAAATATGGTTATCTTTTAATGACACTAAACAAGATAAATTAGCTGCTTTTATTAGATTAAGATTGCCAACCAACAGCTCAACAGCCCTAATAAGAGAATTGCATACATATGGACAATTAATTGAAATTGATTCAAGTAAACAGCCGCATAAAGCAACTCAGCATCTAGGATTAGGAAAAAAATTAATATTAGCAGCAACTAAAATCGCTAAACAAAGAGGTTGTAAAAAGATGTCAATAATAGCCGGCATTGGCACTAGAGAATATTACCGCAAACTAGGATATAGACTCAAAAACACCTATATGATCAAATCCCTCTAATCCCATCTACATGAAAACAATCTACTTACTCTACTTACTCTGCTTATTCTACTTAGGGGCAAGGCCCCTAAGTGATTCTTAGGAAGATTCGTGCTCAATATTTACTTAGGGGCAAGGCCCCTAAGTGATTCTAATTGAGATTATTGATTATTGATTATTGATTACTGATTATTGATTACTGATTATTAATTTCTATTCTACTTAGGGGCAAGGCCCCTAAGTGATTCTAATTGAGATTGTTGATTATTGATTATTGATTACTGATTATTAATTTCTATTCTACTTAGGGGCAAGGCCTCTAAGTGATTCTTAGGAAGATTCGTGCTCAAGATAAACATTATAACCAAGTAGGATTTTGCCTTACTAGTAAATCTTTTGCCTTGCCTGAATCCATTATTATTTCCTTAACAATCTGCTCCATTCTTGACGCCTGAGAGCCCTTTATTAAAATAATATCTCCTGTTTTCAATCTTTGCTTTAAAAAATCAATAACCTTGCGATAATCATGAAAGCTAAATATATTATTATCATTCATACCTGATTCTTCAGCTCCTTGTGCTAATGCTCTAGATTCTTCTCCAACTGTAATTAAATAATCAAAATTCATTCCTGCCACCAGCTGTCCAACTTCGTAATGAGATTTTTCAGACAATACTCCAAGTTCTTTCATGTCTCCCATAATAACCCATTTTTTAGCTTGAGAAGATGTATTTATCTTGGCAAATGTATTTAAAGCAGACATAGCTGCTCTAGGAGAAGAATTATAAGTATCATCAATTATTAATGTCTTGTTTATGCCTTTAAGCGGATTCATTCTTCCTTTTAATGGTTTATACCTCTTAAACGAATTAACCATGTCTTTAGTCTTAATATTAAATGTTATTCCAATCGAAATAGCTGCTAACACAGAATAAATACTTGATAAAGAAACCATCCCGGGCAAAAACAATGAAATAATATCATCTTTATATTTAACCTGAATTTTTATTCCTTTTATTTTAACCTGGTTGTCTTTTATTTCCTGTTCCATTGATGAATAAATAACTCTAACATCCGCATCAATTGAATTGCCAAAAGTTATTATTTTTGCCCTAGTAATCTGTTTCATTGGAATAATTCTTTCATCATCAGCATTTAAAATTGCCCAATCATTACTTGATAATTTTTTAATAATGGCTTGTTTTTCTCTAGCAATATTATCAAGCCCTCCTAAAAATTCACTATGAGCTGGGCTGATAGCTGTTATTATTCCCCTACTAGGAAGAGCAATATCTCTTAAATAAGCAATATCTCCAATCCTGTCAGCCGCCATTTCAAGTATTAACACTTTTGGGTAATCCTTTTTTGTAAAAAAAAGATTAAAGGAAGATAATAAAAATATTTTTAACCATCCAAAAACATTTTTCCCGGGCGAATCATATCCAATAATAGTTAATGGTAGGCCTATTTCATTGTTATAATTTTTAATATTTTTTCTACAAAAAATATGATTGCTTAAAATAGTATAAACAGCTTCTTTTGTGCTGGACTTGCCAACACTGCCAGTAATTCCAATAATTACTGGTTTATATTTTTTAATTGTTTTTTTAGCAAGTATTGCTAAAAAATTTTCTATGATACTTAAAAACATAATTAATTTTCTTTATCTAATGGTACATTATAATAATTTAAAATAAATTCTGCAATTTTTCCAAAACAAGGAGCAGAAGTTAAATCTGCAAAACGATGTTGCTTGGGTTTATCCAACTTAACTAAAGCAACAAACTTGGGATTAAAAGCAGGAGCAAACCCAACAAAAGAATGAATCACGCCTTCTTCCAAATATCCTCCTCCTTTTTTAGGAATAATAGCTGTTCCTGTTTTGCCAGATACTTGATATCCTTTAACTTTTGCCCTTCTACCATACCCGTTTTCAAGCACAGAAACCATCATTGAAGTTATTGTCGCAGCAGTATATGGGGAAATAACCTGTCTAATAAATTCAGGACTATAAATAATTTTTTCTTTGTCAGGGCTTATAATTGACTTAACTATATATGGCTTCATTAATTTTCCTGAATTAGCAATTACTGAAATTGCATTAAGCATTTGAATGGGGGTAACTGATATACCATGCCCATAAGATGCTGTGGCTAGATATGTTTTTGATTTTTTAGTTAAATTATCTATGTTTGCCTTTGCTTCCCCTGCCAATCCTATGCCTGTTAAACTGCCCAGCCCAAACTTTTTTGTATAATTTCTAAAATTATTTATTCCAATTAAATCAGCCACAAAAACTGCCCCTGTATTTATAGATTGTTCCAAGACATTGTTCATGGTGGTAATCCCAAAACTTTTTTCATCAACGTTTTTTATAATATAATCCTCTATCTCAATATATCCCTTATCATTATATGTTGATTCTGGTTTAACTAATCCTAAATCAATTCCCATAGCCATTGTGATTACCTTAAAAACAGACCCTGGTTCAAATGCAGAAGAAATTGCATTATTTTTAAATAGAGAAATGTCTTCCTCAAAAAACTTATTAGAATCAAAAAAAGGATAGTTACACATGGCTAAGATTGCACCTGTCTTTGGATCGGCTACCAAAATTGACCCTGATTCAGCCTCATATTCATTAACAGCCTCAACCAGGGTATTGCATACAAAAAACTGTATGGAGCGATCAATTGTAATTATAATGTCTGCCCCATCTTTAGCTGGCTTAATAATATATCTTTGAGAAGGAATAATATTACCCAGAGCATCAACATCTGACTTATACTCGCCATTTTCTCCAGCCAGTGTTTTGTCAAAAAATTCTTCTATTCCATATTGACCTTTTGCATTAGGGCAATTTTGCTCTTCAAAACAATCTTGATTTTTACTTAAAAAACCAATTAAATGAGAAAAAATATTTTTTTCAGGATAAAATCTTCTCTCTAGTGGCTCAAAGCTTATGCCAGCTAATCCAAGCTTTTTTATTTGCTGAACCTCCTCTACTTCTACTTCTTTTTTTAATAATTCATAAGAATCTGTTTTAGAAGAAAGACGAGAAAATAAAAATTTCAAATCTGCAGTGGTTTTATTCTCCTCAATCAATTCAACATCTTTATCATTTAATTCATATTCTATGTCTAAATAAGGACTTATTTGCATTATCCAATTGTCTAAACTTTCTTTATCTATTTGTCTTGGAGAAACAATTAAATTATATTTTCTAGAATTAACTGCTAATCTATATTCTTCCTTGTCTTCTTTTATAATTATTTCCCCTCTTCTAGCTGGGATTAATTTAACTAAAGAATCATCTCTATGAAGCGAATAGCCCCTTAAATGATCCTTTTTTAAAATTTGTAACTCAAAAAGTCGAGCAATTATCACGAAGCCAAAAAGAAAAATAACTAAAACAATAGTTATTTTTAAGCGCCCTGTCATGTTTTTCATATTGGTTTATTTTTGAGCAAATACTTCTTGATTTAAAGCAATATAATCAAATTTTTCGACCTTAACCATGTCTAAATTTTTGGAAACATAGGAAATATTCTCCATTGAATTAAAACTAACTATTTTTTTTGTTAAATATTCATTTTGAATCAAAAGGTCTTGAAGCATATCATTATTTTTATCAATCTCCAACCCATAATAAACCATTGAATTTGATTGATACAATAAAGCTCCTGTTAAAGCTAAAAATAAAATAATAAAAATACAATTTAATAAAGTAAAATTGATTATTGTTGTTTTTGTTTGTGCCATATTATTATTTTTTTTCTCCAGCCCTAAGCTTAGCACTTCTTGACCTCTTATTTAATTCAATCTCTTGCTTGCTTGGGGTTATTGGTCTTTTAGTCAAAATTTTAATTTGCTCTTGTGTTTTAAAAAATCTCTTAACAATCCTGTCTTCCAAAGAATGATAACTAATCACGACAATTCTTCCGCCTAGCTCCAATACATCAATGCTCTGTTCTAATACCTGTTTTAAATTATTTAATTCATTGTTTACTTCGATTCTTAACGCTTGAAAAACCCTTGCCAACGACTTAACATGAAATCCTTGTTTAAAAGAATTTATAACAATATCTCTTAATTCTGCAGTTGTTTTTATTTTTTTAATTTTTCTTTTTTCAATAATATTCCTGGCTATTTTTCTAGAATTTCTTTCTCCTCCATATTCATAAAAAATATCTGCTAGGTCTTGCTCTGAATAACCATTAAGTATTTTCATGGCCGTGAGACCTGATTGTGTTTTACCATATCTCATGTCAAGTAATTCCTCTCTCATAAAACTAAATCCCTTATTACTCTCTTCTATCAAGTTTGTTGAAAGTCCGAGGTCTAATAAAATGCCATGTATTGGTTTAATTTTTTTAGATTGAACAATTTTTTTTAAATTTGCAAAATTATCATTTACCAAAACAGCCCTGTCAAAAATTCCTATATTATTAAGTTGCTTTTGGCTAGATTCAATTGCTTGTTTAGATAAATCAATCCCGAGTATTTTTCCACTTGGTTTTGTTTTATTTAAAATTTTAATTGAATGCCCTAATTGTCCAATCGTACAATCAATAAAATTTTGGCCTGGTTTTGGATTAAGATAATGAATTGCTTCATTTAAAAGAACGGGTATATGCATGTTAAAATTTTATGACCCTATGTCATCAAGTGTTTCTGCTATTTCAGAGCTACTTGCTTCTGATTTTTTTCTATATTCATCCCACTTTTTCTCGTCCCATATTTCTAATCTATTATAAAGCCCAGCTATTACTACCTTTTTTTTAATCTTGCCATATTTTTTTAAATAATCAGGCAAAGTAATTCTTCCCTGTTTATCTATTTTTACATCCATTGCTCCAGCCAACATTAATCTTTGAAAAGCTCTATTTTTAAACTTACTAGTTGGCATAGCAGATATCTTGGTTACATATTTTCTCCACTCTTCCTTTGTATATAAAGAAAGGCAGTCGTCAATACCTTTTGTGACAACAGCCCCTTTTAATAGTTCAGACCTAAACTTAACTGGAATTCCCAGTCTATTTTTATCATCTATTGAATAATTATATTCCCCTATAAACATATATAATTTTCCACAGTTTTATTAAGTTATCCCCACTTTTCTCCACAGGCTTACACGATGCTTATATTATAAACCATTTTTTACCACCTATCAACCACTGACTGTGGATAACTTTTTTAAACAAAAAATCCCTGATTAACAGAGACCATTAATAAAAAAAATATATTTTAAAAAGAATAAACAAACTGATAAATAATTCCAATTATAAAAATAAAATAAATTAAATAAGCAAACGGCCTGGGAAGATTAAAAGAAAACTCTGGCTTCCTGTCCCCTATTTTCTTGGCCTTATAATAGCTAGCAATTAAAATCATGCTTTGCAAACCAGCTAATATCCCTCCGGAAAATCCAATTACTTTTACAAAACTTTTTAAACCTAAAGCAAATAAAATCATTGGTACAGAAATTGTTAACAGCCATGAAAAAAATAATGGAATATTATAATCAATTTGAAACAATTGACGAAGAACATATGCTAGAGCTAAAAAAGAAGTGGACATGGCTAAGATTCCAAAAATTCCACCAACTAATATTATTTTTCCATTTACAACTGTTTTTAACCCTGCCAGAGCTGTTTCTGTTGTATTAACTCCTGTTACTCCCATAATAGAAATTGAAAAAATTATATAAATTAAAACAGGGATAATCAATCCAACTATAATAGCTGGTTTTAGTAATTTAACTTGTTTGGTTAATATTTTTCTCATAAGAGGAATTGCTGTTGCCCCTCCTAATGCAAAAAGAACAATTCCATAAGGAAAAAATATGTTGTCAAAATTAATTATTTTTAAATTATTTATATCAACATGGGGATAAGTTAATATAAATATAAAAAAAACAACAAAAATAAGACCAGCCGACATAAACATTTCTAACCGAGAAATAACATTAATGCCAATTAAAACTACAATGCTTGCAAAAGCCCAAAAAATAAAAGACCAAACAAAAGGAGTGCCACCAATTAAAGGAGAAAGAATAATGTCTAAAAATTCTCCGACACCAATTGTATAAGCTGTTAAGGCTGCATATATTCCAAGAACTAAAGATACTGTAATTAATGTCTTCCCCCATTTGCCCAAATATTTATTAGCATATCCTGGCATCTCTAAGTCATCTTTGGTTCTTAATATTAATTCTGCATAACAAAATTTTCCTATCAATAATACTATAAAAAATAAAAACAAATACACTACTCCGATCAAAAAGCCTGATTTTGAAAAAGCAAAAGGCAGACCAAATATGCCAGCTCCAATTACAGTCCCCATTAAAATAGCCACGGCTTTAATAAAATTCATAAATTATTTTAATAATTTAACCTGATCAACTTTGCCCATTAATTTTGTATATTGATTATTTGCTTGATCAACAGCATTTTTAGCATTATTAATATGAGTATTAACTAATCCTAAAATTGTATTAAACTTGCTCATATCTTTTTGGACTGTTGTTAATACTCGTAAAAGTTGTTTTGAATTCTCTTGTATTTCTTGTCCTTGCATTCCAATCATTATAATTCTAAGAAAATAATAAAAAGAATTTGGTGAAACAAAATAAACCATTTTTTCTCTAGCATAATCATCAATTTTTTCTTCCATTTTAATAATCTCATAATAAACCGCTTCAGAGGGAACATACATTACTGCAAAATCAACCGTGCCTTCATCTGGAAGAATATATTTTTTGGAAATACTGTCAATGTGATTTTTAATATCACGAATAAATAATTTTTTAATTTTCTGTTCTTCTTGAGTTGACTTTGCTTTTATTAATTTTCTAAAATTATCAAGCGAAAACTTCGAATCAATCGGTATTATCCCCTCTTTTGTTTTTAAAATAGCATCAACTATCTTGCCTGTTTTGAATTTATGCTGAAAACTAAAATGCTGTTTTGAGAAATATTGTTCAAGTAAATTTTTTAAAACCTGCTCTCCTATCCCTCCTCTTGCTTTTGGAGATTTTAAAAAATCTTGAAACAACTGCATTTGATGACCTATTTCTTTCATGCCTCCTAATTCTTTGTTTAATTGAGAAATAATATCCGAAGTTTTCTCAAGACGATTACTGACTGAATTTTGAAAATTTTGTAAATTTTGATTTAGCATTAGAAAAGAACCATCTTGATTATTTTTTTCTTTAAGCTCTTTAAACCTATTATTAAAAAAATAAAATAACCCTGCAAATCCTCCCAAAAGAATAATAAATAAAATAATAAATAAAATATATATCATAATGTTCTTATTTTATCATTTTTTACAGTTTTGACAACCAATTCTTGATAAGAATAATGTCAAAAATCCACTAACAGTAATTATTAATAAAAATAAATTTAAATCCACCCAAAAACTTACAAAACCTGGCTGAATATCTTCAAGTATAAATAAAACTAATAACAAGCCAATCAATGTAAGCCATAATTCTTTAACTAGAGTATAAATTAATCTTAAATATTTCATAATTTAATTTATAATTTTAGCTATTTTTTTAGACAAATAGAAAACAATGTCTTCTATAAAAATCTTGAAATTACTATTTTTTCTATATAAATTAATTTCTATTTTATTAATTTTAATTTCATTACGATTAACTGTTAATCCCGGAGAAGATATTATAAATTCCAAAGCATGGTTATTCATATAATCTGGCCCAACTAAAAACTCTATTGTTTTTTCCTTCCATTCTCCCATGACCTGGGGTGGCTCATATTTAGCAATAATATAGTCAACATATTCTAATGGAGTTTTTCTATTCCAACCAACCACTTTTGTTTTATCCTTTATTGCCTGTTCATCAAACTGATAATAAAATGTGACTGTTTTTTGATCATCAGGGACATTATTAACATATTCATGAATAGTATTAAACTTTTTTTCTTTTTGCCATAATGTAACATTTTCCCTTGTTAATTTATGCCAATCTAGTTCATCAAAAATTTTATTTTCAATTAATTTTAATTTAAAATTCCAATCAAGTGGATTGATTCTTTTTTTCATCAATCCTACTTGAAAAATAGCTTGATCTGGATTAGAGTAACTTATTTTTACAGATGCTCTTGTAAAAGTTCTAGGAATTTTTGTTTTAAAATAAACCGGCTCTACAAAAATTTTTTGCCAACAATTAGAATTTTCATCTATTTCAATTTCTCCAACTCTATTTTCGGGATATAAATTAGAAACAAAACTTGATTTAGAGCAAAAATCCTTTGACAAAAATAAATGTCCTTGTGGAATTATATTTTTATTAAATAACCAAGCAAAAAAACAAACTAAAAATAAGCAAAGAATTAAACGATAAAAATATAAGATAATTTTTTTATATCTCATAAACTATTTTTTATTAAATGATTTGGTTGATATTTCCATATCATAACCTTACCAATATTAATATGACCCCCTATTATTTTATCTATTTGCTCAACTATTTCTTCCCTTTTATCAAATAAAATCCATCTTGATTCAGTCATGAAATAACAATTTTTTGACTTAGTGATTTCTATGGATTTATCTAAATAACGAACAGAAGGAGATTCATTCATGTTCTGAAATAATTGAACTCTTTCTGGTTGTCTATACTCATAATAAAAAGGAAACCCTCCAGTTAAAATCTGCCGACTTGAAACTGCCTCCAAGGCCAATAATGGCCACGTATTTGCAAGCACACAAGCATTCCCTGTTTCAGAAACCTCTGATTCTATTGCTTGCCAAACATATTTAGCTGATTGATATTCATCAGCAGTTACTACTTGGAACTTTGGCCCTGACATATAAACACTAGTAGCCACCAGAGAGAAAAATAAAGCCAGCAAATAAACAATTGCCTTAAAAGAAAAAAACTTTAATGATAAATTTTCTACTAATTGATGACCTCCCCAGGATAATAAAATCATAACTAAAAACGAACTAAAAATAACGAGACGTTTACTAAAAATATGATTGCCTTCCATAAAGTAAGTAGCTATCATTTGACTTGCAAAAACCAATATTAAAAGAAAAAGAAACAATATTACTATTTTAGGTTGTTTTAATTTTTTATAAAAAATTATTCCAAATAATATAATTACCCAAAGCAATGGTGTTAAAATAAAATTCCATGGCAAAATTTCAGATAGAATTGACCTGCTTAAATTTAATCCTGTTGTAGCATAAAGCCAATTGTCCTGTTCAAAGCCATAACTTCTAGGGAATATTACATTTGAATATAAAATATTTTTAGAAAATTCTTTAAAACTTTTTCCAATACTTGGAATATCATCCTTAAACCATGAATAATTATTATATGTATCTAAAATAGGAATAAAAAATAACAACAGCATAAAACAACCAACTAATAATAAAATAATTTTTATACTTGATAATTTTTTAAATGAAATATTTTTAAACAAAATAAGTAAAAATAAAATTTCTATAAATAAAATTAAATATAAAATATAATTAAAATACAAAAATATACTAAAAAACAAAAGATAATAAAATAATTTTTTAGAACTAAATTTTTCTGAAAAATATTTTAATAAAAAAATTAGAGAAAACAAAAAAGGCAAAAAAGCAAAACTCATTGGGACGGTAATACTTGCATATGCTTGCAAAGGATAAAACAAAAATGAAGACAAAACAAATAAAAATAAAAATGTCTTTTTTTGAGATATAAAACTCCCTATTTTTAAAAGCAAGTAGGGTAAAAAAAGCGAAAAAAGAATAATCCCTAAAATCAAATCAATGTAAAAAACATCAACACCTAACAACCATGATAAAGCAATTGTCATCCCCCACATGTTTGCATATGAAGTTTTATTGCCAGCAATAAATACTTCTGGAATTTTAAAAGAACCAAACTCTTTATATGTAATTTCCTCATCTAACAAGGAGGGCTTATATGCATTTCCTTGCATTAATGACTTGGCTGCCCCAATGTGTCTCCACTTGTCTCCACCAAAACCAGACTTATATGGAATCAACAAATAAGCATGGGTTAAAAAAGACATTAAAACAATTATTATTAAAAAATATTTTAATTTTATTTTTGAAAAAACAAGGCAACCCGTCATAAAAATAATTCCAGCCCAAGCATAAAGATATAGAGGATGAATAACTGTCCATGGAGAACGAATATATTGACCTGTCCTAGAATAAAACAAAAGAAAAAAACAAAACAACCAAAGAAAAACACCAAAAACAATATTTGCCTTCGGTACTTTAAAAATAAATTTTGATTTAATTAAAGTAATTTTTTTTGAAGAATATTTAATTTTTTTTGAAATAAAAGACAAAATCAAAGATAAACATAAAAGCAAGCATAACAACCAAACAGGTGTTATCTTGAAAAAAACTATCGGAATTGCCATGCCAAACGCAATCAAATAAAGTAATGCAAATATTCCAAAAATAAATTGTAACTCTTCTTCGAATCCAAAGTACCCCAATATTTTACCAAGACAACTTGAATTTATAACTACATAAATAAAAAAAATAAAAAAATAAAGAATTTGATTTTGCCAAAATTCAAAATTAAAATACCAAATAATAACTGACAACAATGATGTTATGCTGAAAATTAAATATTTATCCTTATTTATTTCTTTGATTATTGATAATTTTTTCATAAACTTGACCTAGTTCTTTGTTTATTTTTTGCCATTGATATTTTTCTTTAACCAAAACTAAACTTTGTTCTCCAAAATATTCTCTTTTAATCTCGTCTTTTAGCAATGCTTTTATTTTCCTTGCCAAATCTTTATAATCATTTATTTCAAAAACAAGACCATTATCTTTAACCAGCTTCCTTGGCCCAGGAAGATTTGATACTATAACTGGCTTTTGACAAGCCATTGCTTCAAGCAAAACAAGACCAAATGATTCTGATCTTGTTGTTGATGCTAATACAAAAATATCTGATAAATTATAATAATCTGGCAAAGATTCATCTGAAACGCTACCAGTAAAAATTATATTTCTACTTATATTTAACTTATTTGCTAATTTTTTATATTTAACAAGTAAATCCCCTTTACCAATAATTAATAATTTTACTCCCCTGATTTTATATTCTAATATCAATTTTTGATATGCTTTTATTAAAATACCAATGCCTTTAAAATAATGAGCTCTATCAAGTCCACCTACAAATAAAATAACTTTATCTTGTTTTTGAATATTATATTTTTTTAATAATTCCTCATTTTTTTTAGATGGATAAAACCTTTTATCATCAACACCATGAGGAATTTGTAAAAATTTTTCTTTATATTTTTTTAAATATTTCTTTATATTTGTATGACGAGCATAGTCAAAAGAATTAACAATTATTTTATCAGCAATTCTTGCAAACAAAAAATTAAAAAAAGTATTGTAAATATTAAAGACAACCCCTCTTATGCCAGTATCTACTAAATCCATGTCATACTGAACAACCACTGGAATTTTGCTTCTGCTAATATATTTCCACAAAATAACCACATCTGCTCCACCAATAAATGGCCAGTGGATATGAATAATGTCAAATTGTTTTAATTTTTTATAAATATTCGGCACAAAACCAGTGTTGCCATATCTAAAGATTGGTTTTATGTATTCAATGTTGAGATTATCTATTTTAGTATTACTCCTTTTCCCTTTATCAAGAGTAAAAACAATAATTTTATGCCCTTGTTTGGCCATGGCCTCTGCTTCTTTCAAACAAACATTTCCCATGCCTCCCTTATATGGTAGAAAAGTTGAAACAATGTGGGCTATTTTCATGCTCATATAACTTTTATTATATTTAAAATTAACTTAAAAAGCAAGATAAAATTGACTTTTAAGCCAAAAATTACTATTTTGTAGAATCAAGAAATATTATTATGACTTCATAGAAAAAGAGCAAACTATTCTGCTCTAAATATTTTAAAAAAAATAAACCTGGATCCAACTCTAGGTTCTTCTATTTTTGTAACTACTGCTACTGATATTAAAGGGCTTATAATCTTTCTCAAAATGACTACAACTATATTAAGAATTATAAATTAAAAAAATTACCATATAATAATTTTTTTTAAAATATTCCAAATAAAGCCAAAGATTGGATTTACTAAATATTTTATTAAAGGATGTTCAAAGCCAGCAAAATCAAATTTACTTTCCAACAAGGTAGCAAATTCTTTGTCATTAATTTTTCTAGACCCCTGGATCCTTTTTCTTTTTTTTAATACCTTAAATATTTGTAAAGAACAGGAAAAATAACTTTTTATTTTCAAGCGCCCCCAACCATCAAAAATACTAAAAAATAAAACGCCTGTATCCATTGCCCAAATCAACGGATAAAGCAATAGCAGTGTACTTGTTTTATAAAATTTTAATAAAGTTAATTGTCTATTTCTTTCTGACCAGTACCAACGAAGATTTGAAATTTCTTCTGTATATTTATGATAAACAATTGCCTTGTCATTTAATAAAATATCATATCCTAAAAATCTCGCTCTAAGACAAATGTCTAAATCTTCGTGATACATAAACAAATCCTTGTCCAGTAATCCCACTTGCTTTAATGCTTTTGTATTTATAAACATACCTGCTCCAGAAGCATATGTAATACTAGGAAATTCAGATGTTTTGGTGGCTAAAAATTCAGTTATTGGCTTTTTAAAATCTCCTGAATAACCAAATCCTAAAAAATGAATCTTGTCTCCCGATGTTTGAATTAATTTTTTATCTGAAAAACATAGAATTAATGGTTGCCATGCAAAAATCTTTTTTCTTGAAAAAAAACTTGCCTGGCTTGATAATTCAAGTAGGCAATTTTTGTCCATAACAGTATCCTGATTTAACATAAAAATATAATCACTAGAATCACGACTATTAAGATCTTCTATCATTGCTTGATTGTTTGCTTCCGCAAATCCTCTATTTTTTTTATTTAAAATAATTTCAAACTTAAACTTACTTGTTTTCCATTTTTTTAAATAATCTCTACTGCCATCAATTGAATTGTTATCCACAACAATAACTTTAATAGGCAAAAATGTTTGCTGGCTCAAACTATCAAAACAATCAGGGAGATATTTTAATCCATTATAATTTATAATGACTATTGTTATTTTAGTATCATTCATATTTAGCTGATATCTTAATTTTCTAAAGTCGATGTATCTCCTATCTCTTTCCCCAACTCTTTTGCCTTTAGTATCCTTCTCATAATTTTGCCACTTCTTGTTTTTGGTAAAGAATCAACAAAATCAATTTCTCTTGGTTTAGCAATTGGACCAACTTCTGTTCTGACATGATTAGCAATTTTCTTTTTTAATTCTTCTGATTTTTCACAACCTTGTTTTAAAATAACAAATGCTTTAATTGCTTCTCCCTTAATCTCGTCAGGAACACCTATTACAGCTGCTTCAACAATGTCTGGATAACTCACGAAAGCGCTCTCTAATTCAGCTGTGCCAAATCTATATCCCGATACCTTTAAAACATCATCTGTTCTCCCTTGTATCCAAAAATAACCATCTTCATCTATTTTAGCTGCATCTCCAGCAAAAAATGCCCCTTTTATCTCCTTGAAATATACTTTTTTATATCTTTTTTTATTTTTATATAAAGTTCTAAGCATGGCTGGCCATTGTGATTTAATAACTAAAAAGCCATCTTTATTAACTGGTAGCTGTTTTCCATTTTTATCAACAACCTCTGCCTTAACTCCAAAAAATGGTCTGCCAGCTGAGCCTGGTTTTAATTCTGTTACAGGAAAACTAGTTATCATCTGCATGCCTGTTTCTGTCTGCCACCAAGTATCCATTATTGGACATCTGTTTTGCCCTATGTACTTATAATACCAATGCCAAGCCTCTGGATTAATTGGTTCGCCAACACTGCCAAGTATTTTAAGGGAATCTAAGCTATATTTTTGAGGCCATTTTTCTCCATATTTCATTGAAGCACGAATAGCCGTTGGAGTACTATAAAATTTTGTAACCTTATATTTTTCAATCAATTCCCACCATTTTCCAGGAGTAGGATACAATGGTGGACCTTCATAAAAAAACTGGGTTGTCCCACATATAAAGGGAGCATAAGCAATATACGAATGACCTGTAATCCAACCAGGGTCTGCAGTGCACCACCAAACATCATTTGAATGAATATTAAAAATCCACTTGAGGGTAATATAAATTCCGACCATATATCCACCATGAACATGTATCACTCCTTTTGGTTTTCCAGTTGTTCCAGAAGTATATAAAATAAACAAGGGCGTGTCAGAGCTTAATTGTTCTGTCTTACATTTTGAACTTTGTTGAGCAATTAATTCATCATAATAAATATCTCTTGAGTCTTTCATGTCTACTTTGTTTCCCAATCTTCTAACTACTAACAATGTTTTGACACTAACTATGTCTTTAATTGCTTTATCAACAATTTCTTTTGTTTTTATAAGTTTTTCATGATAATTATAGCCATCCGTGGTAATTACAATTTTAGCATTAGCATCTTTAACTCTTGTTTTTAATGCTTCTACGCTAAAGCCACAATAAACAACACTATGAATTGCTCCTATTTTAGCAGAAGCAAGCATTGCAATTATTTGTTCTGGCACTCTTGGTAAATAAATACTTATTCTATCTCCTTTAGTTATCCCCAAGCTCTTAAAAGCATTAGCTGTTTTACATACTTGTTCATTTAGTTCATTATAAGAAAACTTTCTTTCTGTGCCATCTTGTCCCTCCCATAGTAAGGCTGTCTTGTTCCCATTACCTGAATTAATGTGTCTATCTATTGCATTATGAATAATATTACATTTAGCCCCAACAAACCATTTAGCAAATAATCGTCTCCACTTCAAAGCCTTTCTCCATGGCTTATACCATTCCAATTCATTAGCAATTTTCTCCCAAAACTTATTTGGATTATCAATCGACTCTTTATAAAGTTTTTCATAATCTTTAACATAAAGATTATGAAGTTTATCTAAAGGTGTTTTTATTTTTTTCATAATTTCTAAATATCAGGATATTTATTTATTTGACGCTTATTTAAGAGGCCTATTTGTGCCCCTGTTTTTTTTATTACTGAAGTAGAATTTGCCACCCCCCAGCGCAAAGCATTGCTTATATCTCCGGGATGATAAAATAAACTACCAATAAAACCTGAAGAAAAAGAATCACCCGCGCCCGTGGCATTAATTACTTTAGCAGGCATTTCCATTTGATAAAAAATTTTCTGCCCATTATAAGCATAAGCTCCTCTTGGCCCAACTGTAATTACAACAATTTTAGGCCCCATATCATAAATTTCCTTAATAAGAGAGCGCACATTTAAATCTTTAATTTTTTTTCTGGAAAGAACTAATTCCCTTGCTTCGTCTTCATTCAAAACAAAAACATCTGTCATTTGTAAAAATTTTTTCAAACCATTATAGCCTGAGCTTATCTGTACATTAGTTGGGTTCCAACCAACTAATGTTTTTGATGCTTTAATTACTTTAAAAATATTTTTCATGGCTACTGGCCAATCAACACAACTTAACGAAGATATATAAAACCAACTTGCTTTTAATGATTTATATGAATTAAAAGGGAAAACAAAATAATCACTAGCTCCCCTATAAGCAAAAATCACATGCTTTCTTTTCCTAGTAAGCCCAAGAATAAAAGAAAAGCCTGTGCTATTTTTTTTATCTATTTGCATTAAATCTGTGCTTATTTTTCTCTTGTTCATCTCCAATAACAAGGACTCTCCTTCTTTATCATCGCCTACTCTAGCTATGATTCCTGTTTTTATACCCATGCTTGCAAAACCAGCCGCCGTATTATTTGCTCCTCCGCCACCCTGAAAATAAACCTTATCAATATATGCTTTTGAGCCAACTTCAAAGCCGATTATGCTATCACATAACCTGTCTTTAGGGGTTTCTATGATTTTCCCTTCTTTTGTATAAAAAAAGATATCTCTCATAGCTCCTCCAATTGTAATAATATCATATTTCATATATTTTCTAAAAATCTCTTAATTTTGCCTTAAATTTTTTAGCCAACCTGGTTGTAATGACTGATTGAATTCTATCAACCTCTTCAGACTCAATTGTTTTTTTATTAGATTGAAAAATAAGACGAAAAGCAATACTTTGTTTGTTTTTGAATTTTTTATCTTCAAAAACATCAAATAAATCAACTGATTTAATTAATGGGTCAATGTTATTGACTGTATCAAAAATATCTTTCCATTTATTTTTTTTCTCAATTAAAAATGCCATATCTCTTTTAATGGAAGGAAAAAGAGAAATTGGTTTATAAAAACCTTGTTTATCTCTTAAATTATCCAAAAAATTGATATTACATTCAAAAACAGCTGTTTGCTTGTCAATGGTTACAATAACGCCTATTTTCTTTTTTTTATAAAATATTTCTACAATATTATTTGATTTGGTTTTATATTCCAAATTATTTTTACTAATCCTTATTTTGTCTAAAAATAATTCAACTACTCCTTTTATCTCAAGATAAATATTTTTATATTTCCCAAAAATCAATCCAGCTATATTTTTTTCTTCTTTTTTTAAGAATACTTTACCAGTTTCAAAAATTTTAAATTTTGAAAAATATTTAGAATTATTAACAGCATTTTTTAGAAGTCCTGGAATTAAACTCACTCTTAAATATTTTTGTTCTGGATTTAAAGGATTTTTTATTTTTTTATGATATAAATTCCCAACAATAAAATTATTCAATCCTGAATCTCCATAAAAAGAATAATTATAAACTTCATCAAATCCAATCCCAACTAAAATATTTTTTAACTTATCATCTAAAAAGAAGTCATCACTTAATAAAACTGGCTTTAATTCTGTTTTTATTGGTTTTGGGACAATATTAGTCGTCCCTTGAACTCTAATTATTTCTTCAATTATATCTGGAAAAATATTTAAATCCGGTCTATGAATTGGAGGAATAATAGTTATACTTTGTTTTTGATTTAAAATTATTTTACACCCTAACTTTTTCAAAATTAAAATTACTGCTTGTTTATTTATTTTACTACCAATAAATTTAGCTGCCTCATCAAAATTAAACTTTATATTAACTGGTTTTTTTATTTTTTTAGAAGCAGTCTCACTTTGAATATCATATATTTTACTAATCACTCTACCTTGTGCTAATTGTTTTATTAGTTCAACAGCTCTTAGTAGTCCAATGGCTGGAAAATTAATCGGCAAACCTTTTTCAAACCTAATAGAAGAATCTGTTCTAATCCCCGAAATCCTGGAACTTCTCCTTATCATAGGACCATTAAAATTAGCCGACTCAATAACAATTGTAGTTGTATTATTGTTTATGCCTGAAAACTCTCCTCCCATTATACCAGCCAAAGCAATTGGTCTATTTTTGTCAGAAATTATTAAATCATTTTTATTTAAACTATATTCTTGACCATCTAATAATAATAATTTCTCTTTATTAACCGCCGGGCGAATTAAAATTTTATTACCTGAAATTCTATCAAAATCAAATGCATGTAATGGCTGTCCAATTTCATTTAAAATATAATTCGTAATATCAACCACATTATTTATTGGCTTAAGCCCTAAACACATTAATTTCTCTTGCATCCATCTTGGAGATGGTTCAATTTTTATATTATCCATCACAATCGCCATATATCTTGAGCAGGAAATATTATCTTTAACCTTAATATCTAAATTGATATTTGTTTTTAGGTTTAATTTCTTTTGCTTGTCAAATAAAGATTCATCAAAATTGCCAACCCCCAATACTGCCATTTCTCTAGCAAAACCAATATGATTAAATAAATCTGCTCTATGAGTAATTGATTTATTCTCTATTTCCAAAATAGAATCATCAAGTCCCAATGCCTTGTCAACCCTCATGCCTACTTTTATGTTTTTAGGAAAAACATAAATCCCTTCATGGTCACTACCTATTCCCATTTCATCCTCTGCACAAAGCATTCCATCTGATTTTATTCCCCTGATAGTGCTTTTGGTTATTTCTAGGTCATTAATAAGTTTTGTTCCTGATAATGCCAATGGTACTTTTTGCTTGTTTTTAATATTTAAATCTCCACAAACTATTTTAAATATTTTATTTTTTTTATTAACAACTGTTTTTACTGTTACAATTTTTAACTTATCTGCATTCGGATGTTTAGCTATTTTAATAATTTCAGCAACTATTAAATCTTTCAAGCAATCTATTGGCTTGGTTACTCTTTCAACTTCAGCCGTATGCATACTAAAAATATCTGCCAACTGCTTTGGAGTTTTTTTAGTTTTAGTAAGTTGTTTTAACCAGTTATAAGATAAGTCCATATTAAAATTGTTTTATAAATCTTAAATCACCTTTATGAAACCACCTAATATCATCAATTCTTGCTTTCATCATTACAACTCTGTCAAGCCCAGCCCCAAAAGCAAATCCAGTGTATTTTCCTTTTTTATAACCCGCGTGTTCAAAAACTTTTGGATGTATCATTCCACAAGGTATTAGTTCAACCCACCCAGTTTTTTTACAAACAGAACATCCCCTTCCCTTACAAAAAACGCATTGAAAATCTAATTCAAACCCTGGTTCAACAAAAGGAAAATAACCCGGCCTCAATCTTACTTCAATGCTTTCTTTAAATAAAGAAGAGAGAAAACTTCTTAATGTATATATTAAGTTAGAAATTGTAATGTCTTCATCAACAACAAACCCTTCCAATTGATAAAATGTATGCTCATGAGATGCATCAGTTGCTTCTGGCCTAAAACATCTACCAGGCACAATTACTCGCAATGGTGGGTCTTTTTTTTCCATTACTCTAGCTTGCATAGGAGATGTATGTGTTCGTAATAAAAATTTATCTTTTTTCTTTGAATTCTTGTCTTCAGACAACCAAAATGTGTCCCACATATCTCTGGCTGGATGCCCGGCCGGAATATTCAATGCTTCAAAATTATAATAATCTGTCTCTAATTCATATCCTTCTAAAATCTCAAATCCCATGGAGGAAAAAATCTCAGATACTTTACGTCTAATCTGAGTAATGGGGTGTAAGTGACCGAAATCTATGTTTTTGCCAGGCAAAGTAATATCTATTTTATCAATTAAAGAAGATTTGGTTGATAAACTTAATTCTTGTTTCTTACTAGCTATATTGTTTTCAATTATAAGCTTGCTCTTGTTTGCAAAAGAACCAACTTCTTTTCTTCTGTTTTTGGGAATATTTTTAATATCTCTTAAAATATTACTAAGCTCTCCGTTCTTTCTGCCAAAATATTTTCTCCAAATTTTGGCAAGCAACTCTATGTTTTTTGCTTTATCAATTTCTTCAATTGCTTTCTTTTTAATTGCTTCAATTTTATTAATCATATTTATATTTTTTACTAGAAGTGAGGAAAAAAAGCTCCAAAGCTATAAAAAATAAAATCATAAATAAAAAATTCCACCATCTTAAAATCCTTAAACTCAACAGAATTAAAACACCAATAATTAAAAAAGATGTCCAAATTGCCTGCCTAAAAGACACTTCCACTTGTTTAAATACTGGCTTTTTCTTTCCAATTTTTGCCCTTATAACAAATCCCAATAAAGCCAATGTGCCAATTATTGCCAAAAATAAACTTGCATAAAAAAGCACATATCCATTTAATCCTGTTTTCCATGGATTAATAAATACAAGCACTAAAAGACATAAAGCCCAGCAAATAATTGTTAATATTACCATTAAATTGAGATATCTTTTAAGGGTCATAAATCTATAAATTATATTTTATATTATAACAAATTATAACATTATACAAAAATATAACAAGATAAAAAAGAGGACCTAAAAGAAATTAAGTCCTCTTCTTTAGAATAATTTATCTAATTTACATCATGCCTGGCATCATGCCTGGCATTCCTCCTCCTGCAGAAGCAGGGGAAGTGCCACAAGTATTTCCTTCCTCAGCTGGTTCATCAGTTATAATTGCTTCTGTTGTTAAAAATAACGAAGCAATAGAAGCTGCATTTTCCAATGCTGTTCTGGTTACTTTGGTTGGGTCAATAACACCTGTTTCCACCAAATCTTCAAACTTGTTTGTATGTGCATTATATCCATAATTTCCCTGATTTTTTTTAACCTTTTCTGAAATAACTCCACCATCTTTACCTGAATTATCAGCTATTTGCCTTAATGGCTCTTCTAATGCTCTTTTTAATATTTTTATACCAATTCTTTCGTCCCCAAAAACACGCACATTATCTAAACAAGGTAAACAACGAATTAAAGCCACTCCTCCTCCAACTACAACTCCTTCTTCAACAGCAGCCTTAGTAGCGTTGACAGCATCTTCAACCTTGAATTTTTTTTCTTTCATCTCTGTTTCTGTCACAGCTCCAACTTTAATAATAGCTACTCCTCCTGCCATTCTGGCTAATCTTTCTTGTAATTTTTCCTTATCAAACTCTGAAGAATTTAACTCTATTTGTTTTTTAATGTTAGTAATTCTATCTTCTATATCTTTTTTACTGCCAGCGCCATCTACAATCGTAGTAAAATCTTTAGTAGAAATGACTCTCCTTGCCTTGCCTAGATCTTTTAACCCAATGTTTTCTAATTTTATGCCGAGTTCTTCTGAAATAACTTTTCCGCCAGTCAAAATTGACAAATCTTTCAACATTTCTTTTTTCCTGTCTCCAAAACCAGGCGCCTTAACAGCTAAAACATTAAACGCTCCTCTTATTTTATTAACAACAAATGTTGCTAATGCTTCTCCTTCAATTTCGTCAGCTATAATAACTAAATCTTTTTTTCCTGCTTGAGCCATTTTTTCCATTAAAGGCAATATCTCACTTAAAACTGAGATTTTTTTATCTGTTAAAAGAATTAATGAATCTTTATACTCAGCCGACATTTTATCTGCATTAGTCACCATATAAGGAGATTCATATCCACTATCAAACTGCATCCCTTCTGTAATATCAAGCTCCATGCCAAAAGATTGTGACTCCTCAACAGTAATTACTCCATCTTTGCCAACAGACTCCATTGCCTCTGAAATAACTTTTCCTATTTCTTCATCATTTGCAGAAATAGAAGCAACCTGTCTAATCCTTTCTTTTGTTTTGACAGGTCCCGCAATATTATCTTTTAATTCTTTAATAACTGCTTTTACTCCCTTATCAATTCCTCTTTTAATCATTAATGGATTTGATCCAGCAGTAACATTTTTTAACCCAACTTTAATAATAGATTGAGCTAACAACACAGCTGTTGTAGTCCCGTCTCCAGCAATATCATTGGTCTTTGAAGCAACTTCTTGAAGCAATTGAGCTCCAACATTTTCAAATTTATCTTTTAATTCAATCTCCCTAGCTACTGTTACTCCGTCATTTGTTAGGGTTGGAGACCCAAACCCTTTATCTATAGCAACATTTCTACCGATAGGACCAAGCGTTACTTTGACTGCATTAGTCAATTTATCTACACCTTTTTTTAAAGCCTCTCTGGCTTTTTCATTAAATAAAATTTGTTTTGCCATATATAGTTTATTTTAATTTATAATTTTTTAATTTATAATTGCAACCACTCTGTCATAATCAACAACTAAAAATTCTTGATCATCTATTTTGTATTCATCTGACCCATACTTTTCAAACAAAATTTTGTCGCCGACCTTTAAATCAATTGTCTCTCTTTGACCATTATCAAGTACTTTGCCACTCCCAATGGAAACAACTTCTCCCATAATTGGCTTTTCCTTGTCCATGGTCTCAGGTAAAATAATACCTGATTCAGTTACATCATTTTTAATAATCGGCTTAACTATTAACCGACTTCCTAATGGTTTAATTTTAGTCATAATTTTTAATAATTAATTTATTTTATTTTTATTTGACCTTTTAGCACTCTAACATGCCTAGTGCTAATTATAAATGTAATAAAAAATCTGTCAAGAACCACAACATAAAAAAATCAATAAGAGAACCTAAAAACAATAATAACCATTAATTAATAGTTATTATATAATCACTTTATTTTAGATGCCTTGCTTATCTAACCGGGGAAATACTTTTGAGTCAAAGCCAAAGAAATAGCCCCCCAAAATAGTGAGCAAATTATCATTAGCTCCCCATATTTTTTTGTTTTCGGATTTTTAAATAAAAAAAATCCATAAATTAATCCAGATGGAAAAGGATTAAAAATAACAATAATTAATCCCATGTTAATTAATTTATTCCTTGGAATGGATATTTTGTCTAATGAATTTTTTTTATCTGACATAAAAAAATAAGAAACAAAAATACTAATTCTATTTTAATAGAATTTTTAATTTATCAATTTTTATTTTTAATAAATTATTCTTTAACTAAAAAAACCTTATCTCCATTTTTAACTATTTCATCAACCTTAAGCCCTACTGCATCTCCTTTTTTTGCTTTTTTAATACTTTCATGTTCAACTTGCATTGAATCAACAACCTGCTCAACATCTCTTTCTCCTCCAACAATATGAATTTTATCTCCTATTTTAATCCCGGCTGTTAATTCTATCACACATACTCCAATATTTCCAAAATAATGGGTAATTTTTCCAATTTGTTTTTCTTTTGCCATAAATTTTTATTTTAAATTTATTTATTACTATAGTTAGTATAATTATAACACATAAATATTAAAAATTTCAAACTTTTTTTTAACTATATAACATATCTTCCATGATTAATCTGATCACTGATAATATTCCCTCGGTCTAATGTAATCACTCTTTTCCCTAAAAAATTAACTACTTCCCTATTATGAGTAACTAACAAAATTGTTGTTCCAAGTTTATTTATCTTTGCAAATAATTCAACTATACTTCTAGTTGTAATGGGATCAAGATTCCCTGTTGGCTCATCAGCAATAAGTATTTTTGGGTGATGAGCTAATGCTCTAGCAATAGCAACTCTTTGAGCTTCTCCAGATGAAAGATTTTCCGGAAAAAGATCTTGCTTGCTCTCAATACCAACTATTTTTAAAACCTGGCCAACAATGGTTGGAATTTTTTTCTTAGGAGTAGATATTATACTCAACGCAAAAGCAATATTTTCATAAACTGTTCTTCTGGGTAATAATTTAAAATCTTGGAAAACAACCCCAATTTGTTTTCTCAATACTGGTATTTCATTTGGTCTAATATCTGTAATATCCCAATCTCCTATAATAATTTTACCGCTGGTCGCTTTTTCTTCAGAAATTAACAACTTAAATATAGTGCTTTTCCCTGCTCCTGACTGTCCAACCACAGAAACAAATTCCAATGGTTTTACTAAAAAAGAAACATCTTTTAAAGCATATGTGTCTGGTTTATAAAATTTACTTACATTAACGAATTTTATCATAAATATTTTTTAACAAAGCCGATGGTCGGAGTTGAACCGACGACCTATCCTTTACGAGAGGATTGCTCTACCACTGAGCTACATCGGCCTAAAGGGTTAATCCCCGCTTAAAGGGGTCTGGCCCCTGTATATTAGTGACGAATAATCAATAATTAGTAATCAATAATTAATAATTAGTAATTAATAATTACTAATCATTATCTTGCTGGAGCGGGAGACGGGGATCGAACCCGCGATCTTCTGCTTGGGAAGCAGACATTCTACCACTGAACTACTCCCGCTTAATCGGGCCTCACTCCCATGTGTTAGTAATCAATAATTAGTAATCAATAATCAATAATTAGTAATCAATAATTAGTAATCAATAATCAGTAATCAATAATTAGTAATCAATAATCAGTAATCAATAATCAATAATTAGTAATCAATAATTACTATCTATTCTTTTTAATGCTTTTCTTTTTGCAAAAAAACCCACCCTATCAATAATCAAAACTCCATCCAGGTGATCAATTTCGTGCTGTAGAACAGCTGAAAGCAACCCGCTTGCTTGTATAATAATTTCTTTTTTATGTTTTACTGAGTATGCCTTTACTTTGATTGTTTTATGTCTTTTAATCTTTAAATTTACCCCTGGCAAACTTAAACAACCTTCATTTATTTTAATATATTTTTCGCTTGTTTTTATTATCTCAGGATTTATCAAAGAAAACAACCCTTTATTTTTTTTTCCTATAATCGGGTTTATATCAATAACAATAATTCTCCTATTATCCCCTACTTGTGGAGCAGATAACCCAATACCATCATTTAAATGCATTGTTTTTAACATCTTCTCTGTAAATACTTCTACTTGTTCTGTAACCTGTTCAACTTTTTTGCATTTAACCCTTAAGCAAGAATTATTATATTTTTTTATCTCTAACATAAATATATATTAACATTTTTATTAATTAAAGCAATGTAAAAAAAATTTAGGGGTTAAACCCCTAAATACTTATTTTCCAAAAATAAAAAACATTTTATTCAAACCGCAATCTTTTCATTCTTGGTTTTCTTAATTTATTTTTAGGCAACATGTTAAAAACAGCAAACTCCAACAATTTTTCAGGAGATTCTTCTAGTATTTCTTCCATTTTTTTTATTTTCAGATTACCAGTATATCCACTATGTCTATAATATTTTTTTTGTTTTAATTTATTGCCAGTAACTTTTATCTTATCCATGTTTTTAACAATAACAATATCCCCAACATCAACATTTGGAACATAACTCTCTTTCCCTTTACCCATAAGCAATTGAGCTATCTGACTAGCAAATCTTCCTAAAATCTCTCCCCGGGCGTCTAATTTTTGAATTTTTCTATCTATTTTTATTTTTGACATATAATTTTAAACAAGTTCCAATATTACCATTTTTGCATTATCTCCTTTTCTTGGACCTGTTTTAATAATTCTAGAATACCCACCTGGTCTAGTTTTGTATTTTGGTCCTATTTCTTCTAAAATTTTTTTAGTTGATTCCCTACTCTGTAAAAATGAATTTATTCTTCTATAATTAGTAATACTATTTTCTTTTGCCCTTGTTATTAATCTTTCAACTATAGGCTTAACTGCCTTTGCTTTAGCTTCTGTTGTTTTTATTTTATCATTTAAAATCAAAGCATTGCTTAAATCTCTATATAGTGCTTTTCTTTGAGCATATTTTCTTCCTAAAATTTTCCCCTTTTTCCTGTGTCTCATATAATTATCTTAATTCGCTTTATTTTTTCTTGATTGTTTTCTTCTTAACTGCTTTTTTAACAACTTTTTTCTTAACAGGGACTTTCTTAACTGCTTTTTTAACAACTTTTTTCTTAACAGGGACTTTCTTAACTGCTTTTTTAACAACTTTTTTCTTAACAGGGACTTTCTTAGCAATTTTTTTAACTACCTTTTTAGGCTTCTCGTCCTCTGAATTAGTCAAATTAATAAAAAAATCAAATTGAGATGATAATAATTTTGATGCCTTAAGAAAAGCATCAATCGGACTAATAATGCCATCTGTTTCTATTCGTAAACTAATTTTGTCAAAATCTGTTCTTTTCCCAACACGAACATCATCTATATTTAACCCAACATTTAAAATAGGGCTAAAAATGGAATCAACCACAATCACACCAACATCAAGCCCTTGCCTTGATTTGTCTTCTGATGATACCCACCCATATCCTTTTTCAACCCAAATATCTATATCTAATTTTGCTTGCTTATCTGTTAAATTTGCAATCACTAAATCCTTATTAACTACTTCTGCACTTAAAGATTCATTAATGTCCTTTCCTAAAACTTTTTTTTCTCCTTTGACTGATAATGTTAATTTGATTGGCTCATCTTGATTTTTTAAAATTTTAAATCTTAATAATTTTAAATTCAAGATAATCTCCATTACATCTTCTTTTATATTATCAATAACAGAAAATTCATGCTTTGTTCCTTTTATTTTTATGCAAGTAACAGCCGAGCCCTCAAGAGATGATAACAAAACTCTTCTAATCGCATTCCCCCAGGTTATTCCATAACCCGGATAACATGGCTCTATCTCTATTAATCCTTTATTTTTATTGGTTGAATCTTCTGTATATTTAATTTTCTTTGCTAAAAAATTTTTCTCCATAAAATTATATTATTTTTTTTATCTACTTAAAAAAGAAATGATTAGTCCTGTATTAAACTCTTTTGGTAAACTTTCTTCTGAAATTTCTTTTAAAACCTTTATTTCTAGTTTTTTAGAGTCAAAACTAAGCCATAACGGGATTGATTCTTGATCTTTTTTACTAGCTTGGCCAATTGATTCTTTTATAAATTTAACTACTCCTTGCTTGTCTTTAATTTTAATCAAATCTCCAGCCTTTACTTGATGAGAAGGGATATTTAATCTTATCCCGTTCACTAAAACATTCCCGTGACTAACAATCTGTCTTGCTTGTCTTCTTGATTTAGCTATCCCACCCCTATAAACAACATTGTCTAGTCTTTTTTCTAATAATTTTAAAAAATTTGTTTCTGAATTTCCTTTTAATCTCTGTGCCTTGGCAAAATAATTTCTTAATTGTTTTTCTGAAATTCCAAAAAATCTTTTTAATTTTTGTTTCTCTCTCAACTGAATACCATACTCTGTTCTTCTAATTCGTTGGGTTGGTCCATGTATTCCAGGTGGATATTTCTTCTTAACAAAAGAACACTTAGAAGTTGAGCACCTATCTCCCTTTAAAAAAAGTTTTACGCCTTCTCGTCTACAAATTTTACATCTTGGGGTTGCTTTCATAATAAATAAAATTAAACTCTTCTTGGCTTCCTTTGCCTACATCCATTGTGAGGAATAGAAGTAACATCTTTTATTGATAATATATTAATACCATTTGCATAAATCGATCGAATGGCTGATTCCCTCCCCATGCCAACTCCTTTTACAAAAACCTGCGCATCCTTAAAGTCATATTCTTTTGCTTTATCAATCGCATGTTTAACAATAACACTAGCAGCATATGGAGTTGCTTTTTTAGGGCCCTTAAATCCTAATTTTCCAGCGCTAGCCCAAGCAACAACATTTCCTGACTGATCCGTAATACTAACAATTGTATTATTATAAGTTGCTTTAATATGAACCTGTCCTTTTCTAATATTTTTAATAATATTTTTTTTCTTACTTGCCATAAAATAAATTTACAATTTTAAACTTTTTTACCAGACGCTTTTTTTCCACTAGCTCCTTTTTTTCTAACATTTCCTCTTATTGTCCGGCTATTTGTTTTTGTTCTTTGCCCTCTAACTGGCAACCTCTTTGAATGTCTCGTGCCTCTATAAGAATTAATCTGTTTTAATCTTTTTATATTGTCCAGGATTTGTCGTTTTAATACTCCTTCTGCTTTATAATTTTTTTCGATAATAGACCTAACTTTTTCTACTTCCCCTTCAGACAAATCTTTTATTAATTTATTTTTATCTATTTTAACTGTTTCTAATATTTTATTTGATGTACTCTTCCCAATCCCAAAAATATAGGTCAAGCCTATTTCTGCTCTTTTGTTTAATGGTAAATTAATCCCTGATATTCTTGCCATAAATAATAATGCTTACCCTTGTCTTTGTTTATGTTTTGGATTTTTACAAATAACACGAACCCTCCCTTTCCTTCGGATTACTTTACACGATTGACATATTTTTTTTACTGAAGAACGTACTTTCATAAAAATTTAAATTAAAACCTATAAACTATCCTTCCTTTAGATGTATCATAAGGACTTACTTCGAGCTTTACTTTGTCACCTGGAGAAATTCTTATTCTATGTATTCTCATTTTCCCTGACAAGTGAGCTAGAATAGTTTTATCATTATCAAGCCTTATCTTAAAAGTGGCTGAAGGTAATAACTCTTCAACTTCTCCTTCTATTATAATAAAGTCTTTTGATAAATTTTTGTTATTAGACATAAATGTAATTAATATTTTACATTTTTATATTTAAAGTGTCAAGGTTTTTTATAAACAAAACTCTAATTTATATTATGTTTTACTTTAATTTTCATTCTATTCTCGAACATTGGCATTTGTTTTTTAAAGCCAGGCCAAACATTAATAACAATGTCTTCTACTATTAAATATTTTTTAATTTCTATTTTGGCTTGATTAATTTTTTTTGAAACAATCTTACCTCTTAAAGAATTATAATCATAATCTCTAACAACCTGTTCATTTATTTTTAAGCTTATCAACGCATTTTTATTAATAAAATCTTTTTTCAATACTTCTACTTGCCACTTATCAGGATTAATTGAAATAATGTTTTTGTTAGTCAAAGAGCCCTTTGAGATATCTTTTATTTTATAATCCACGAATTTTAATAAATCATCCTCTTTAAAAATAATTATATTTCTGTTATCCTCATCAATCAATCCATTAATAAACCTGCTATCCTCTTGTTTGTTAAATTGATTGAGAGACACAACTTCAGCCGGAATAGTTTCTAAGTTAAAAAAAATATCATTCACGCTAGCATTTAACTTTATTCTAAAATCAGCAATTAATGGTTCCGGGAAAGTAGTTAAAACTATCTCTGCTGTTGGTAACCACATGGACAAAAAAAATATCAATAAACAAAATACTCCCAAAATATATATCTTGAACGATTTAAAATTATGTTGCATTTTAGGGTCAGACATATTTAATTTCTTCCCTTAAATTAATATTGAATTTATCTTTAACACATTTTTTAATTTTTTTAATAAGAGCCACAACATCTTCTGATTTAGCATTTTTTTTATTTATTATAAAATTAGCATGTTGTGTACTAATTTGAGCATCGTTGATAATCTCTCCCTTTAACCCACATTTATCAATCAGTAGTCCAGCTGGAATCATTCCTAATTTCTTAAAATTATCTGAAATTAAATCACTTTTTTTTATTTGAAATGGGATATCATTAAGTTTTATATTTTTAAAAATACAGCCAACGCTTGGTTCTTTCGGCTGAAATTTTCTTCTTTGCTTAATGTTAGCTTGAATTATTTTTTTACTTTCAATAGAAGATGTTTTACCAAACCGTAAAACTATATTTAAAATAACATCTTGATTATGTTTAAAAATGCTATCTCTATAAAAAAACTTTATATTTTTATTTCTCAAATCAATGATTTTGCCATCCCTTAAAACACTCACTTGTTCCACAAAATCAGACATTGACACTCCAAATGCCCCAGCATTACCTCGGACAGCTCCTCCAATTGTACCAGGGATGCCTGCCATGTGCTCTAATCCCTTCCCACCCCTACTTGATACAAAATTAATTAATTGAGATAAATTATTACCAGCCCAAGCAATTACTCTTAAATGACCTGATTGCTTAGGCAAAACAACCATACCATTCTTTATACTCTCAATTTTTATTATTAACCCATTGAATTCTTTGTCTGAAAATAAAACATTGCTCCCGCCTCCTAATATAAAAAAATCTACTTTTTCTTTATTAGCCCACTGAATAGCTTTAATTATATCTTGAACTTTTTTGACTTTTAAAAAATATTTGGCTTGACCACCAATTTTAAAAGTTGTAAAAGGGGCTAATAAAATATTCTTTGATATTTTTTGTTCAATCATATTCTTAATATTACCATTTTTTTAACACTTGGCAAATTATTTAAAAATTGTATTATATAAATATGGCAATATCTATTATACAAAAAATTAAATCAGACAAAATAACTTGGGTAAATATTTCAAAACTAAACAACCAAGAATTAAAATATTTAACCAAAAATTTTGATATAAATCAAAAACATATAGATGAGTGCTTGTCTGATGCCAATCATCAAAAAATTGAAAAAACTTCAAAATATACTTTTTTATCATTACATTTTCCTATTTATCATAAAAAAACAAGAAAAATTACATCATCTGAGATTAACTTTTTTATTTACTCTGACTTGATTATTACTTTACATAAAAACGAATTACCTGATTTAATTAATTTTTTCAATTCCTGTAAAATATCAACAGAAGAAAAAGAAAAATATTTTATAGAAACTCACTTTCTTGTATATCAAATTTTGAAGAGATTATTAAAAAATTGTGAACCAATTTTAGACATCATAAATAATAATATACAAAATATTGAAAAACAAATATTTGCAGGCAGAGAAAAAGGCATGGTTAACGAAATTCTAATTGCTAAAACAAATATTATTAATATCAAAAAAGTAATACGACTACATAAAACAATCCTTTTAAAATTTATTGAAAGAAACAACCTAAAACCTTCTTTAGAAGAAATAAAATTTTATTTTGATAAATTGATTGAAAGCACTGAAAAAAACTGGCGAGATATGGAAAGCATGAATCAAATAATTCAAGCAATTGAAACAACTAACAATTCTTTAATTTCGTTCAAACTAAACAATATTATTAAAATCTTGACTATTATTTCTGTAATTATATTGCCATTAACATTGCTAGCCAGCCTCTTTAGTATGGGGTTAGACCATATCCCTTTTTCAGGTCATAAATTTGCATTTTTTTGGATTATTGCTGTAATGATAATGATTGTTCTAATTATGATATATAACTTTAAAAGAAAAAAAATACTTTAATAAAAATGATAAAATTATATAATACTCTAACAAGAAAAAAAGAAATATTTAGACCAATTAAACTAAAACAGGTTGGGTTATATAGTTGTGGTCCAACTGTTTATAATTATGCCCATATTGGAAACTTAAGGGCATATATTTTTGCTGATATACTAAAAAAAACATTGGAATATAATGATTATAAAATAAAACATGTAATAAATATTACTGATGTTGGACATCTAACTTCTGACCAAGATGAAGGCGAAGACAAGATAATAACAGCCATTAAAAGGGAGGGTAAAAAACTAGATATTAATTCAATGAAACAAATATCTAATTTTTATACTAATGCATTTAAATCTGATATTACAAAATTAAATATTTCTCATCCTAGTAAATGGGCAAAAGCAACTGAACATGTTGAAGACATGATATCAGATATTAAAAAAATTGAAAAAAATGGCTATTGCTACGAAACAGCTGATGGAATTTATTTTGATACTGCCAAGCTTAAAAATTATGGAAAAATTGCTAAAATAGACATTGAAAATCTTTTACACGGAGCCAGAGTTTGTGTAAACCCTACTAAAAAAACTCCAACCGATTTTGCTCTTTGGCTTAAATCAACCCCTAAAAATAAAAATCATATCATGCAATGGGATTCTCCTTGGGGAAAAGGATGGCCTGGCTGGCACATTGAATGTTCAACCATGTCAGTTAAATACTTAAAACAACCGTTTGACATTCATACTGGAGGAATTGACCATATCCCTGTTCATCACACAAACGAAATTGCACAAGCACAAGCAATTAACCACAAACCACTAGCAAATTATTGGGTACACAATGAATTTCTTATTCTTGATAAAGCCAAAATGTCAAAAAGCAAAGAAACATTTATAACTCTATCAACCCTAATTGCCAAAAATTTTAATCCAATTGCATACAGATATCTCTGTTTAAGCGCTAAATATAGGTCTCCTCTTTCCTTTTCCTGGCAAAACTTAAAATCAAGCCAAAATGCATTAAATAATCTATATAACACAATATCATCATATAATCGTCCAAGCAAAATAATAAAATTATACCAGAAAAAATTTCAAACAGCCATTAATAATGATTTAGATACGCCAGCAGCAATTGCTATTATGTGGGATATTATAAAAAGTAATCACAAACAAGCAGACAAACTGGCCACTATATTAGATTTTGATAAAGTTCTCTGTCTTGGGCTTGATAAAATTAAAAAACAGGCAAAAATTCCTGCTAAAATAAAAAAAATGGCTATTCAACGCCAAGTAATGAGAGACAATCAAGAATGGGAAGAATCTGATAAACTAAGAAAACAAATTAATAAATTAGGATTTGATATAGAAGATAAGCCGAATGGGCCAAGTATCAAAAAAAGAACTATAAACTAATTTCTATTGCAGGCCCCATTGTTGAACAAATAAAAATTTTTCTAATAAATTCACCCTTTGTTCCAGAGGGTTTTATTTTTTTTAATAAAGTTAAAAGAGCATCAAGGTTTTCCTTTATTTTGCCTGCTTCCCATGAAGACTTACCAATAGCACAATGAATATTTGCTCCTGCATCATTTCTAAAGAAAATTTTACCTGCCTTGATTTGCTTAATTATACTAGAAACATCATTGCCAAGCGTTTCTGCTTTTTCACTTGGCATTAACCCTTTTGGTCCTAAAACTTTTGCTATTTTAGACAATATTTGCATCATGGCTGGCTCTGCTACAGCTATATCAAAATTACATTTTTTTTCTTTACTAATCTGATCAATCAAATCTTCTCCTCCAACTAAGTCAGCCCCTGCTTCTTTGGCTGATTTCTTCTGCTTGTCAGACACAAAAGCAACTATTTTGATTTTCTTTGGCATTGGATTTGGTAATAAAATAGACCCCCTAACCTTTTGCTCTGTCTTAATTGGATTTATCCCTAAATGAATATGTGCTTCAATTGATTCTTCAAATTTCACAACTGGATTTTTCTTAATAAAATCAATTGCTTCATCTAAACTATATAATTTAGATTTATCTATTTTTGAGGATATGTTTTGATGTTTCTTGCTTTTCATAAAATACTTATATAATTATTTATTCTTCTGTCTCTATTCCCATCTGTCTGGCTGTTCCTTGTATAATTTTGCAAGCCTGCTCAAGATTATTAGTATTTAGGTCAGGCATTTTAATTTTAGCTATTTCTTCAATCTTGGATTTAGATATTTTGCCCACTTTTTCTTGAAGAGGGCTACTTGATCCTTTTTTAACATTAACAGCTTTTTTAATCAATGAAGACGCTAAGGGCGTTTTTAAAACAAAAGAATATGTATTGTCCTGAAAAACAGTTATCCTAACAGGAATAATGTCGCCCGACATATCCTTGCTTCTATCATTAAATTGCTTACAAAATTCAGCTATATTAAGCCCGTGCTGTCCAAGAATTGGACCAATAGGAGGAGCAGGAGTTGCTTGCCCTGCCATAATTTGTAATTTAATTGTGCTTTTTATTTTTTTCATAAAGAATATAAATCTTAATCCTATATTTTTTTAATTTGCAAAAAATCTAATTCAGCTGGAGTTTCTCTACCAAAAACTGAAATTAATACCTTTATTCTCCCTCTAGCTTCATCCACCTCTGAAACTCTTCCTTCAAATCCCTTAAACGGGCCATCTATTATTTTAACTGGCGAATTAATAGCAATATCTATCTTGTACTTTGGCTCCTCTATTTTCATTCTCTTTTTTATTGACTTTATTTCTTGATCAGACAAAGGCGTTGGCGTCACTCCCGACCCAATAAAACCTGTCACACTTGGTGTATTTCTAACAGCATACCAAGAATCATCATCAACAACCATTCTAACTAAAACATATCCAGGAAAAATTTTTTCAACAATAGTCCTACGCCTACCATTTTTAACTTTGATTTTCTTTTCTGTTGGAACCAATACTTCAAAAATCTTATCAGACATGTTCATTGATTTAATTCTTTTTTTTAATGTTTCTGAAACATTTTCTTCATAGCCCGAATAAACATGAATTGCATACCATTGACGGCCTTCTTTTTGTATTTGCTTTGGCATATTTTTTTAAAAAATAAAAATTAAATTACTAGTTGCAAAACATTAGTTAATATAAAATCAATTACTCCTAAAAAAGCAGCTACTACAAGACTCACCCCAACAACAAGTATAGTATGTTTTATTGCTTGTTCTCTGCTTGGCCACTCAACTTTTCTTAATTCTATAATTGAATTTTTAATATAATCTGTGAATTTTTTTACCATATATTTTTAAATAAAAAATTCTTAAAATGACCCCTGGGCGGGTCCTATAAAATCATAACATATAAAAATTAAATGTCAAGATTTTTAACTGTTTTAGCATGGGTTTGAATAAATCTTTTTCTCGGTGCAACTTCCTTGCCCATTAAAATTTCAAAAACTTCATCAACTGATTCAAGGTCTTGTATCTCTATCTTTTTTAACAACCTTTTGTCTGGGTCCATGGTTGTGTCAAATAACTCATCTGGATTCATTTCGCCTAACCCTTTATATCTCTGAATACTGACTGCTGGTAATTTGGTTGGGTCCTCTTGAACTTCTTGTTTATCTGTATCTTCTCCAATGCTTTTAGTTCTAAACCCTTTTACAATCGTAGTTGCTTTGGCCGGTTTTACGTCTTTTACTTTTTGTAACTTGGCTAGTTCTCTTTCTTTTTCTTCCTCTGTAAAAACATAAATAACTTTTTTCCCTTTCTTCAGTCTATATAAAGGAGGCATGGCCACATATACATATCCTTTTTTAATTAATTCTGGGAAATAATGATAAAAAAATGTTAATAAAAGTGTTTTAATATGCATGCCATCACTATCTGCATCAGCCATTAAAATTATTTTATGATATCTTAGTTTGGCTATATTGAACTGTTCTCCAATTCCTGTTCCCATAGCAATCACTAATGATTTTAATTCTTGATTTGCTAAAATTTTATCCAACCTAGCTCTTTGAACATTAAGTATTTTGCCCCTTAACGGTAAAATCGCCTGATAATTTCTGTCCCGCCCCATTTTACACGAGCCTCCGGCACTATCTCCCTCAACTATGAATAATTCACTTTCTTCTGGTTTTTTAGAAGAACAATCTGATAACTTGCCAGGCAATGACAAACTATCTAAAACCCCTTTCCTTAAAACCGCTTCCTTGGCTGTTCTGGCAGCTTTACGGGCATTTGATGCTAAAATACATTTCTGAATAATTGCTTGAAAATCTTTTGGATTTTCATCTAAAAATTCTTTAAAAATAGTTGAAAAAGCCGTATCAACAGATGACCTTGCTTCGGCATTACCAAGCTTTGCCTTTGTCTGCCCTTCAAACTGAGGATTTGGTAATCTCACACTAACAACAGTTGTTAACCCCTCTCTCACATCATCCCCTGTCAGATTAGAATCCTTTTCTTTTATATATCCTTTTTCTCTAGCAAAATTATTTAAAGTTCTGGTTAAAGCAGTTCTGAACCCAGAAATATGAGTTCCTCCTTCTGGTGTATAAATATTATTAGCAAACCCAAAAATAGTTTCTTTATAATCCTCTGTATATTGAAGTCCTATTTCTACAAAAACATCATCAACTTCTTTTTTCATATAAAAAATATTTTCGTGACGACACTCATTTGTTCTGTTCAGATGTCGAACAAAAGAACTAACTCCTCCTTCAAAATAAAACTTATAAGATCGCTTATCTTTTTCTTCTCTGCTATCAATAATTTTAATAATCAGCCCACTTGTTAAATAGGCCTGTTGTCTTAAATGAGAAAGTATTACCTCCCATTTAAATTCATTTTCATCAAATATACTAAAATCTGGCTGAAAAATAACCGTGGTCCCTGTACTTGTTGATTTACCAATTGATTTAACTTTCCTTAATGGTTTTCCTTCTTTATATTCTTGCACCCATAACTTACCTTCCCTTTTAACTTCTGCTCTCATTTTAGACGACAAGGCGTTAACAACAGAAATGCCAACCCCGTGCAACCCTCCTGACACCTTGTATGTTTCTGAACTAAATTTTGCTCCAGCATGAAGCTTAGTCATAACAACTTCTAAAGCTGACACACCTGCTTGCTTATGAATATCAACTGGAATTCCTCTACCATTGTCACTAACTCTAATCTTTGATTCAGGCAAAAGTTCTATTTCTATTCTATTACAATGACCTGCAATTGCTTCGTCAATTCCATTATCAACACATTCCCAAATTAAATGATGCAACCCTCTTGAACCAGTTGAGCCAATATACATTGCCGGCCTTTTTCTAACTGGCGCCAACCCTTCCAAAACAGTAATTTGACTAGCTCCATAAGAACTTTTTTTTGCTTGTTTTTTATTTTGAGTATCCTTCTGGTTTGCCTTTGTATTCATAGAATTAGAACGTTGATTTATTTATTAACATACCAATATTATACCATAAAAATTAGTTTTTAACAAGCCAAAATCGGACAAATAATCCTTGCGAAGATTCACTATGCCACACGATTTAGCACCAAAGCCGAGCAGAAAAATCGCCTTTTCCTTTTACCTGCCCACCTAATCCTCAGCGCAGGCGAGAAAAAAATTGCGTAGGAAAAAACTAAAAAATGTAGACCTACCTGTTGGTAGGCAGAAAAACGCACCTTATTCTTGTTCGAGATTTTCTTTGAAAAAAATTCGAATTTCGTTCAAAATACGGAACCATTTATAAATTTTTAAAGAGATTAACAAAAAATAAAAAATATGCTGCTATTGTATAGCACTTTAAGAAAAAGTAAAGTTAACCAAAAAGGTTCTGTCAACGACAGATCCTTTTTTTATTTAAATTAAATGATGTAAATCTCTAATAGTGAGTCAACAAAACAACGACCATTAAGAGACACGTCTTTTTTTCCTTCATTGTTTCTTTAAAAATTCCTGCCAATCTTCTTTATCTTTTATAATTGAACCATCTTCTACTACTAAAATATCGCCATACTCAGTCAATCTCATAAATTCAATCCCGCCCATATTAAACTTAGTGCCGACTGTCATGGCCTCAGCGGTTTTACTAAACTCGTCATAAGTACCAAATTTTGAATCAGGAACTATCTCTGACTCTCCCTCTGTTGTCACTGGTTCAACGTCAGGAGTCACTGGTTCAACATCAGGAGTCACTGGTTCACCCTCAGAAGTTACTGGCTCTCCCTCTGTCGTCACTGGTTCACCCTCAGAAGTCACTGGTTCACCCTCAGAAGTCACTGGTTCACCCTCAGAAGTCACTGGTTCACCCTCAGAAGTCACTGGTTCTCCCTCTGTCGTCACTGGCTCTGTGGTTTCTACAGGGTCTAACTCTATATTCCCTTCTGCTATGTCATTTATATTCCCAGCATCTATCTTAACTGGTATAAATTGATCTTTGGTACTAAAATTATCCCCCAAATAAGAAATGTCGCCCTCCGCATCTCTTGAGAATATTTTTCGATTAATCATAACAATGCCTTCGTCAACATCCTTGCTTTCAAATATTTCATTTAATGCTGTTATTCTTTCATCATAAACATCACTACTCATAAATTTTTCATAGCTTTGCCGTCTTTCTAAGAATTCAAGATTTTCCTTTATGCTACCACTAATTACTTTATAACGATTATTAGATTCTATTTCTTCATTAATTTCTTGCAAAACTTTAATTTTATCATCAGTAGATAAATTACTACTATAATATATTTTTTCCATATCCCCACTAAAATCATTATTAGATCCTGATTTATGAATCATCCCATCATTAGCTTTCAGCCTATTATTAATAAAATCCTTTGCTGTAATCTCACCATTTGATAGCTGAGTCGCTTGATTATCCAATAGTTGTTCAGCAGGTTCAACGTCAGGAGTCACTGGTTCAACGTCAGGAGTCACTGGTTCAACATCAGGGGTCACTGGTTCAACATCAGGGGTTTCCGCATCTGTGGTTTTTGGAACAACTTCTTCAGCGCTATCACCTTCTGCTGCTAGACTGTCAGCACCTCCTGTTGGCAGTTCAGTCCTAAAGCTCCCGCTTGTATAACTGCTTCCCAACATTTCATCATCTTTATTAAAAAAATCAATCTGGGCTGTATTATTAGGAGTTTGAGTTATAATATATTTTTCAGCACTTGGATATGACCCATTTTCTCCTAAATAATTTGTGATTTCTTGTTTTGTTCCTTCTGGAGTATTTTGCCATTTATTTATTGTTGCTAGAAGTTCTTCTTTATTGTCTGACGAGAATGTACTATCCCCTTTAGCAATTACACTATCAAATGTTGGAATTTCTGATACTGGTTCAACATCAGGAGTCACTGGTTCAACGTCAAGGGTTTCCGCATCTGTGGTTTTTGGAACAACCTCTTCAGTTACTTCACCCTCAGGAGTTACTGGTTCAATATCAAGAGTCACTGGTTCACCCTCAGAGGTCACTGGTTCTCCCTCTGTCGTCACTGACTCTTCTTCTGTCGTCACTGACTCTTCCTTTGTCGTCACTGACTCTTCCTTTGTCGTCACTGGTTCTCCCTCTGTCGTCACTGGCTCTCCCCCTGTCGTCACTGGTTCAACGTCAGGGGTCACTGGTTCAACGTCTTCAACTACTTTTTTAGTCATTAAATCTTGAAGCTTGTCTTCAGCAGTATCTTTGCCAAGAAATCCTGCTCCCTTGATTGATTCAATACTACCATCTTGATGGGAAATTTCATATTTATGCCAGCCGATTTTTCGAAAATTTGTTAATTCTGCCTCTCCTTCCTCATTATAAATATATCTTGGCGTCCAATTTTCACTATCAGGCAATTCTTCACTAGTTGTGGCTTGCTTAAAGTGTTCAGTAGCATCTTTCAAAACATTTTCATCAAATTTACCAGAACCTGCTAAAAGTCCACCAAGATTTTTGTCTATATGGCCATCTTCCCCTCCCAAAACTTGCAAAAATACTTTTGTTTCTTGAGCATCTTTTAAATAACCACCTTTTTGTAATGTATCTGATAATAAATCTTTAGCTTTTGTTTCGTCAAATGTTTCAGCATTTAAAACTTCATTAAATTCATTGATCCATGGCTTTTCTGTAAAACCATTTTCCACTAACCCGTCATGTCCTAATACATTGTAATCAACATAATCAACTTCTCCTGTAGGCCATTCTGCTGAATACTTTAATCCACCATTTTCTCCAAAATCAACAATTTCTATTGTCTGGCCATCTGTATTTATTAATTCAATTGCTGGATGTCCATCAACAGTTGTTGATAGTATTTCAGCTCCAGCTGGTTGATAAAATTTTTCACCAGCAAACTCTACATATTCATCTCCATAAGCATCTATCTTAATATCTGCAACAATTGGTTCTGCTTCAACAGATATTGGTTCTAATGATTCTAAATATTCATCAACTCCTCCTGCTTCTTTAACGTCTACAAGGATCTGATCAACTGTATCTGAATCTAATGGTTCGCCTGTTTTACTTACAATCTCTTTTAGAATTTCATCATTATTTGCAATATTAGCAATAGCATCTTTTGTTAAATCATCTGCCTCGCCTGTAATCTCTCCTAAAAACTGCTGGTTATCTGGTCCTAAATATTTATTAAGGTCTATTTTGTCGCCTACTTTTAAAATATCTGCATCAAGCCCTTTTGATTCATAGTCAGCAACAATATCATCTTTTATCCTGTCAATTAAATAAGTTTGTTTTTCTTTTCCTAATTCATCCCACTCTTTTTCTCCCATGACGGTTTTCAATCTCTCTTCTGTTACACTCCAAACTGAGTCGCCCTTGCCTACTTCTACTATATTTGCTTCTGTGAGTGCTTGATTTGCTTTAACTAAATCTTCAATATTTGTTTCAGCCGGTTCAACGTCAGGAGTCACTGGTTCAACATCAGGAGTCACTGGTTCAACATCAGGAGTCACTGGTTCAACATCAGGAGTCACTGACTCTCCCCCAGAACCAAGTACTTCCTTCCCCTTATCAGTAAAGGCAAATGATACTAATCCTCCAGCAACTGCACCACCAACCATAGCAATAGCTCTCTTTCTTTTTATGGTCTTGGACATTCTTTTAACATCTTCTTCAACTTGTTCCTCTAATTTGTCATTATTTTCTTTTACTGTGTCTAATAAATTATCTAATGTTTCTTGGTTTTTCATTTCAACTTGACTGACATTGAATATAAAATTTTCCGCCCTGGATTTTAACATTTTATCAGAATCCAGAAGCCCTAATTCTAATCTGGACTGAACAATTAAAGCACTTTCTCTTAATTCAGGCAATTTTTCTGCTGGAAAATCAATATCTTTGATTTTTTCTTCTGCTTCACTCACCATTGTTGCAATTTCTTTTAAGGCCTTTTTCTCTCCTTTCTCAATCCATTTTTCACCTAAAGCATATCCGCCAGCAAGTCCACCAACAACTCCCATAACTACTCTAGCAATATCACTAACCCTGACTGCTGCAGCAGCGGCCGTACCAACTGCTACACAAGCCACATCATATTTACTTTTTTCCCATATCTTTTTTATCTTGTCCCACACTTCTTTGTATTCTTTTGTTTCTAATCCTTTTTCAAGCTCTTCAACAGTTGTCCCGGCTTTTAATGCATTAAACTTATTTATCCATTCAATAATTTTTGGTTTATGTTTCTTTAATTCTTCTAATTTTTTACTACCATTTATTCTTGATTTTTCCGAGAAAGCCATTGTTTCTGCCATTAAGACAGCCATGTTTCTATGTTGCTCAAGAGATGCTTCCGGATGTTCCATTTTAACTTGTCCTAAAGCTTTTAAATAAAAAGCTCTCTCCACTTCTCCCATATTTTTCATTATTTGATTGTCTCTTTCTTCTGGTGTAGGGGCAGTATCTATTTCGTCAAAAGCTTTCTTGGCATCCTTGTCTGTTTCTTTTCTTATTTCACTACTAATTACTCCGCTTATCTCTTCTTTTCTTTTTGTTTTTGTTTCTTCATCGTTTTTAAGAAATATTTCAATTGCTTTTTTCTCGGCTGCTTCGATTTCCTTATTCTGTTTATCTCGTTGTTTTTTCTCTTTCTTTATTGTTTTTAAAGTTTTCTCTGCTTGTTCTCCCTTTTTTCGAAACTTTTTCATCAAAAACCTTACACCAACAACTCCAGCTGACACAGCCAAAAGTCCAACCCCTGCTCCAGTAGCTATCCCTAAAGCTCCCATAACTGCACCAACTCCTGCATATGTTCCGCCCATTATAGCAATGTTTTTTACCATGCCTTTTGCAAAACCAAAAATTTTTTTACCACGCTCTTTCCATGTTGAATTTTTTTCCGCTAATTGCTCTGCTGTAATAAGGTCTATTTGCTGTTCTATGATTGCATTTATTTTTTCAGCCATTTTTTCTGCCATTTTTTCAATTTTTTCTTGCTCCATACCCTTGTCTAGTAGAAGTTCTTTTATTTTCTCTTTCCAAAAATTTAATTTTGCTGTTTCATTAACCGCTTCCTTGGCCTGGTCTAGTTTTTTCTTTAGTTCGTCTATCTCTTTTTGCTTGGCTTCCTTGTTTTTCTCATTTTTTCTACGCTTGTCTTTGTTTCTAGGATTAAATGATTCAAGATCTTTTAACTCTCTACTTAATCCTTCTAAATCTCTCTCTATTTTTGCAATTTCAGGCTCACCTTCCATCAACCCCTTTAATTCATCTATGTCTTTATCCTCTAAACTGTCAAAAATTTCTTGGGGCTCAATATCAATAAAACCCAAGCTTTCAAGTGATTCTTTGGCTTGCTGGGCAATATCGCCTATTTTTCCTTTATTATCTTCTAGCTCTTCATTCTCTCCATCAGTTGCTTCGTTTTTTACTTCTTTAGGAAGATTTCCTACATTCTTTGCTTGTTTTTCTATTTTTGTTTTTGTTTCTTCTGTCTTTTTTTCAACATTCCTTTGGGTTGAATCCTTCTCTGGAGTTACTTTATTTTCTCCCTCTTCTTGTTCAGGTTGTTGTGGTTTTTCATTTACCATATAATTAAAATTATTTTTTTAATTTATCTGATTCTTGTTTAATTTTTTTAGTTTCAATCCTTTTTACAATCTTGTCTATAATCTTGTTTCTATCTGATTTCAAAGCATTGAGCTCTTTCAAGAACTTATTATAAATCTCTTCAATTTTCTTAATTTTTTTCAAATTAATTTCTGATTGATTCATATTTTTTATATTAAATTATTCACTTAACTTTGTTCCTTTTAATCTATCTGCTCCAGCAATAAATTCTTTGCCAAATTTTTCTAATTCTCCTGTAATTTTTTGTTGAAAGTCAGGAATCCTGGAACTAAAAAATTCCAAAACTTCATCTGGTTTTGGATTTTTAGCTGTTTGCATAAATTTTTCAAAATCTTTTAATCCTTGTTCGTCCATGGCATCAATGGCCACCATGCCTAAGCGCCGTTGAGCTTCAACCGCTAATTTTTCTACATACTTTTTTTTAAAATCTGCTGGCATATTATCTATGCCTGCTTTTTTTATAATGCCTTGAACAAATTCTTGAATAATGTCTTTTTCCATAAAATTAATATTTATTTTTTTAAACTTTATCTCACTTAAAAACAATATTTCACTTAGGGACAATTCACTTAGGGGCAAGGCCTCTAAGTATCAATAGGTACCACTAAGTGAGAAAACTAAGTGAGAAAGCTAAGTGAGAAAGCTAAGTGAGAAAGCTAAGCAGGTAATTCAGGCGATTTGTGCTCAATATTCACTTAGGGGCAAGGCCTCTAAGTGAATGATTTATATATTATATTATTATGATAGTTGAAAAAAAGTATTTTATCAATACCTGTATTCACAAATTCCCTTAAAATCACAATATTTACAAAGCTGGCTTGGTTGAGGCGGAAAATGCTGTTGTTTTATTTTGTCTATAATAGAAATAATTTTTAATCTCATTTCATCTAATTCAGCTGGCTTGGCCTGGAAGGAAACCCGACTACCATCTTTTAAATAATAAAAAGTTAATTGCTTAATTGGTTTGTCAAACTTGTCTGGCAAAGCCTCACAAGCTAGTTGATAAATAAATAATTGCTCTTTATCTTTGGCAGACATGATTTTCTTTGGATTGCCTGTTTTATAATCAATTATCTCAAATCCTCCCTTAATTTCATCAACTCTATCTATCTTTCCAATAATTGAATAATTTTTAATCTTGAAATAAATTCCTTGCTCTAGATATTTTACATTTGGCTTTGTTTTTATAAAATTATTGTAAAACATTTTTAATTGCTCTTTGCCTGATTGTTTAAATTCTTCAGCATGTTTTTGACTATCATACCAGTCATCTATCCAAATTTTTTCATAAATATTCAACAAATTTTTTAAAGACAAGCCACTGTGATTACCTTTGCCCGGCTTTGAAAATAAATTAGATTGCTTATTATTTTTTTCTTTTAACCATTGTTTTAAAAATTTATCTAAAGTGTCATGCATTGTCTTGCCAAAACTAAAAACAAATTTTCCTGCACGTGGTATTTTTAAAAGAAAAGAAAACTTATATTGTAGGGGGCAATTTTTAAATCCTTCAAACTGAGAAAAACTAAATTTAGTTGGCAAGGGTAGTTCAAACTTTTCTTTACTTGCTTTTATATTTGCAGTTGGTTGGAAAAAATCATTTTGATTATATGTCTTGGCTTTTATTTCTTTATCAAAACCTATTTCTGTTAAAAAACGTGACTTTTTTTTCTTTAACTTGCCACCATAATTTTCAGCAAAAGACAAATATAGCCCTTGTTTTGCTCTGGTTAAAGCCACATAAAAAAGTCGCCTCTCTTCTTCAATATGAATGTCACCTATTGGGATAATTTCCTTAATTAATGGCTCTGGAATTTCAATTGGTTCTTTCCTGTTTATGGTTGGAAATCTTTTGTCAGCCAAATTTGTAATAAAAACCCATTGCCATTCAAGTCCTTTGGCGCTATGAATTGTGCTAACTTTTACTGATTCTGGGCCAGCTTGGTCATCAGAAGAAATACTACCAACATCGCCCGTGGCAATCATTAGTTCAACTATTCTGGAAAAATTGGCGATTGATTTATCTGTATTACTGGCTTCAAAACTAGCAATTTTTTTTAAAAATTGGTTTAAATAAGAAATTATAGCTACTGACTGCTCTTCTTTTTTATCAGCTAATTTTATTAAAAACCTGGCATAACCACTATCATTTAAAAATGCTCGCACAATCTTACTAACTGGCTCTGTCTTGGCCATTTGAGTATGTTTTTCAATCCAAGATAATAAATGCTTTAATTGCTCTACTGTTTTAACAGAAATTTTAGGAACATTGGCTGAATTTTTAATTGTTTCATATAATGATAAGTTTTTTCTTCTAGCAAAATACATTAGATTGATCAAATCTTCATTTTTGATTTTATTTGAAAAAATTGGCGAAATTAAAATACGATAAATGGCCGGACTTTCATGATAATTATCCAATAACTTTAAATAAGAAAGAATATCCATTATAACTGGCTTTGAAAACAAACCTGTCCTAGCCAAATATTGATGAGAAATATCAGCTGAACGAAGGGCTGAACAAAACTGTTCTGCTTGCGCATTTGTCCTCACTAAAATGGCAAAATCATTCCAACTGGTTTTAGGATTCTGTTTTTTTAATGAAATTATTTTTTCAATTGTGCCATAAACTTCGTCTGTTTGTGACTGATAACAAGTATAATTTATCTCTCCTTGCCCCGCTTGTTTGGCTGTTAATTTTTTATTGATTGTTTTATCTTGTGCTTCTAATCTGTTAGGGTTATTTAATTGAATAAACTTATATGCCATGTCAAGAATATTTTGCTTGGTTCTATAATTGGTTGTTAAAATTACTTGCTTTAAAGCAGAAAAATCTTGCTTAAACTGAATAACATTATTATATGAAGCCCCTCGCCATCTATATATACCCTGGTCGCCATCAGACACAACCGTAATATTATTTTTAGGAGCAGATAAAAGTTTAACTAATTCATATTGGGCATAATTAGTATCTTGAAACTCATCAACCAGAATATATTTGAATTGTTGTTGATATTTTTTTAAAATATGAGGACGTTGCTTAAATAATTTAATAGTATAATTTATTAAATCACCAAAATCCAAAAAATTATTATCTAAAAGAAGTTGCTGATAGGCATGATAAGCCTTAGCAATTTCTTTTATTCTTGCTACTTCTACATCTAATGCTTCGTCCGACATCACTGAATCTTTATTTAGCTCTAATGTGGCAGCATATTTTAAATAATCAGCAGGAGAAATTGATTCATCTTTTAAACGTGAAAAATGGCTGGTCATTTCCCTGACAAATTTGGTTGGATTGCCTAATGGTTTATAATAATCAAGTTCAAATTTGTCAAAATTATCTAAAATTAAAAATGCCTGCTGAACTGAATTAAGCAGGGTAAATTTCAATGGCAAGCCAATATCAGTGCCATTATCATCTAAAATTCTCTGGCAAAAAGAGTGAAAAGTTGATATCCATAAATCAACATATCCATATGGCAATATTTTATCAACCCTTTCTTCCATTTCTTGAGATGCCTTGTCAGTAAAAGTAAGTGCTAAAATATTATCAGCACTGGCTTGTTTATTTAAGATAAGCCAAGCAATTTTTTTAGTAATAACCATTGTCTTGCCTGTGCCAGGCCCAGCAATTATAAGTAAAGGACCTTTGGTATGCTTAACAGCCTGAGCTTGAGCTTGATTTAATCCTTTTAATAATTTTTGTGTTTTTAGTTTATTTGACATAATATTATTTTTATCTGCCATAATTTTCTCTAATTATAGATTGAAAAGCGTTTGAGCATTTTTATCAGTAATTTTACTAACCTCTTCAAATGATATGTTTTTTAATTTAGCAATTTTTCTAGCTATAAATTCAACATAATAAGGTTGATTTTGCTGTCCTCTATGTGGTTCAGGAGCTAAAAAAGGAGAATCTGTTTCAATTAAAATCCTGTTCAATGGCATATTGCCAACAACTCCTAAAAGGTCTTGACCAACATTTTTAAATGTTATTGGCCCTGTAAAACCAACATAAAAACCTATTTTTAAAAATTGCTGAGCAATCTTCCAATCAGATGAAAAACAATGGATAACTCCTTTTAAATTAGGATAGTTGGTTATTATTTCTAAAATTTTTTTATAAGAATTTAAGGAAGCGTTTCGGCTATCTCTAGAATGTAAAATAACTGGCAAATTAAACCTTTGTGCTAATTCCAAATGTTTTATAAAAATCTTTACTTGTAAATCTTCATCAGCTGGTTTATGAAAAAAATCAAGTCCTGTCTCCCCTATTGCCTTAACATATTCTAGATTATTGGCCATTAAATTAGTAAATTGATTTTTATCAAACTCTTCATCTGAAACATGAATGGGGTGTAAGGCAACAGCTGCATAACAACGATTATATTGTTTTGATATTTCAATTGCTTTAGCAGATGTTTGCAAGTTTGAGCCAACATTAATAATTGCCTTTAATTTATGTTGCCAACATTTTTTAATAACATCAGCATAATTATCTGCAAAATCCTTAAAATTCAAATGAGCATGAGTGTCAATCATAAAAAATTAATTAATTCTGACTTTAAATGGTAGAGGCAGGAGTTCTGAAATATTCGCAATAATAATTTTATCTTTCTTCTCATTAGACATAATTACCTTAAAATCAATTCTAGTTATTTGAGACATTTCAATCAACATTTGTCGACAAGCACCACAAGGCGTAATTATTTCATCTTTGCTATGATTCTTTCCTTTACCAATAATAGCAATGGCCTTGAATTTTCTTTTTCCTTTAGCATTAGCAGAAGAAATGGCTGTTCTCTCAGCGCAAATTGACAACCCCCAAGAAGCATTTTCAATGTTTGAACCAATAATTACTTCATTATCTTGTGATAAAATTGCTGCTCCAACATAAAAATTAGAATAAGGATTGTAAGCTGTATCCATTGATGCCTCAGCAGTCAATAATAATTCTTTATATTCATTGTTTAGCTCTTTAAAATTTGTTTTTTCCATTTTGTTTTATTCATTAAAAATTAAATTATATTTTTTGGGCTTGGGATAAATTAAAATCACCAACTTTTGTTCTTCTTAATCCTGCTAAACAGGCTGGGCAGTTTAATTTTCTGCCAATTTCTTCTGCTATTGACCGAGCATAAGTTCCTTTAGAGCACTTCATAACTACTTTTAAAATATAAAAATCATCGTCTTTTTTCAGCCCTAAAAATTTTAAATCATAAATAGTTGTTTTGCGATTAGGTAAATCCACTTTTATTCCTTGCCTGGCATACTTATACAAAGGCCTTCCTTTTAATTTTAGAGCAGAATAAATAGGTACTGGTAATTCTATTTCACCTATCATTGTCGCCAAAATTTTTTTAACTTCTTTTTTATTTATATTAACTACTGGCTGCTGCTTAAGAATTTCTCCCTCTAAATCGCCAGTGGTTGTTTGTTTGCCTAATAAGATATCCATTTCATATACTTTGTCTAGTCCAATCAACTTTGATAATTTTTTTGTTCCCAAACCAACCCCCAAAATAAGTAATCCAGTAGCCAAAGGATCCAATGTGCCAGCATGTCCTATTTTTTTAATGTTTAACTTTTTCCTTAAAATCCTAATAACATCAAACGAGGAAATGCCCTTTGGCTTGTCAATCAAAATAATATCTTGTTCTAATTTCATTTATTATTTGCCTTCCTCTAATTCGTCTGTTAGTTGTTTGAATTGATTTTCAGCTGTTTTAAGTTTAGCTTTACAAAATTTAATTAATTCAACTCCCTGCTTGAACTTTGTCAGGCCAACATCAATATCAATATCATTTTTGCTTAGGTCATCAACAATTTGATTGAGTTTTTTTAATGATTCTTTTAAGTTTTGTTTTTCTTTTGCCATAATATTATTTTTTTATTTTTTTTATCTTAGATATAATTTCTCCTTTATATAATTTAGTAAAAATAGCTTGATTTAATTTTACCTTGGCACTATCTTTAATTACTTTGTTATTCTCGTCATAAACAATACTATAACCTCTTTTAAGGACTGATTTAGGATCTAATGAAGCTAGAGCTGTCTTGTTTATGGCTATCTGTCTGTTTATTTTATTATATTTATCTTTTAATATATTTAAGGACTTTTGTTCTAAAACATTCAAGACATGAAGTTGTTGCTGTGTATATGATTGATATTTATAAAACAACCTGGCCAATTTTTGTTCTAATGCTTTAAATCCAAAAAATACTTTATTAAGCCCGCTCAACATTTTTTCAAAAATATTAGTTAAAGTAAATTTATATTTAGCTATTTTTTCAGAGAATAAAGCAATTAACTGTCTTGCCATCTGAGAAATATTATGTCTTTCTTTTTCAAAAATCTTAGCAATATTAAATTTCAAATCCCTTAACAATAAATCTGTTTGTTCTAATAATTCTTCGTGCTTGTTTTTAATAAAAACAGCTGTTTTGGTTGGAGTAGAAAATGCCTTGTCAGCAGTAAAATCAGCAATACTAACATCTTGCTCGTGCCCAATGCCAGTAATAATAGGTATTCTTGATAATACAATTGCGTCAGCTATTTTTTCAGAATTAAATGCTTTTAGGTTTTCAATACCGCCTCCTCCGCGAATTAAAACCAAAACATCAATATCTAAGCAATGCTTATTAAACCATTGAATTGTCTGAACAATTGATTCTTCTGCTTTATCCCCTTCAACAAAAACATCTTTTAAATAAATTTCAAAACCATAATCACCCAAGTTCTTTCGAAAATCATGGATGGCTTGACCAGTTTGAGATGTAATTAGTCCTATTTTTCTAATAAAATCAGGCAAAGGCCGTTTCTTCTCAGGATCAAAATAACCCTTGGCTTGTAATTTTTTCTTTAAAGCCTCAAAAGCTTTTTTTAAAGCCCCCGCTCCAACTGGCTCAATATTAGTAACAGTCAAATTAAATTGGCCTTTTTTATAAACATTGGGGCGACCATAAATTATTACTTCTCCTCCTAATTCTAATAAATGATTTAATTGCTCGTAATTATTCCACCCCAAAAAACAATTAACAACATAACCTTCTTTTGAGTCAGAATCTTTGATTTGAAAATAAGCACTACCATTTCTAACACTTAAATCATTGATCTCTCCCAAAACCTTAACAAAGCCAACTTGATAAATTGTCTTGTTTATTAACTCTATAAATTCCTTAACAGACATGGCCGTTGGCTTGGTAATAGAATTAGCTGGTTTTACTTGTTTAGAGTTTTTTAACAATTCTAATATCTTGTTACCATACTTGTTTATTTTTTTTGGCCCCCACCCTTTAATATCTTTTAACTCTTGTTTTGTCTTTGGCAATGTCGTAGCAGTCAACATCAAGGTTTCATTTCTAAAAATCATAAAAGGTTCAACCCCTTTTGCCTGGGCTTCTTCATTTCTCCATGACCTTAATCTTTCAAAAATTTCTAATATATTTTTATTAACACTCATATTTTTTTTATTTTCACTTACTATGTAGGTTTTTTATTTTTTCGCCCACAAAGATATCTCATCTACTTAGGGGCACTCTACTTAGGGGCAAGGCCCCTAAGTGATTATTGATTTGTGTTCTACTTAGGGGCAAGGCCCCTAAGTGAGATTATTGATTTGTGTTCTACTTAGGGGCAAGGCCCCTAAGTGATTATTGATTACTGATTACTGATTATATATTTTTTAGGACTATTAAGTTTTGGAAATATGGTTAGCAATTATCATTAATAATATTGTAGTAAAGAATATTACTGGCATAAAAGGATATGCTCTAGCCCTACCAAACCTCATCCATATTTTTTTAGTTAAATAATCAATAATACCAATCAAGGCTATAAAAACAATAATAAAAAATGGGGGCAATAAAGAACAAGCAGACATTTTCGCCCAAACATCTCCTCGGGCTACTTTTTGGATATAATGAAAATAGATTGGCAAAAATATCAAAATAATCCCCCACTTTATTCCCAAATAAACTAAATTAGCACTCAAATAATAGTGATAATAAATGTCTGTTCCTAGCATGGCTATTGTAAAAATAATCCATATTTCTATAAACTCTCTTTGGGCAGACAAATACTTTAAATCAGATAAAGTGGCAACCGTAAAAGAACCAAGCAAAAACCAAAGCAAGTAAACCTGAATAGCACTTATTTTTATTATTAAAAGTTGATCAATTAATTGAGAAAATATACTTGACATTTTTAAAAAAATTAGATATTATTAAATTATATTTTTACAATCAAAACACTCAGGAGGCATTATCATGAGAAATCACAGAGATAATGGCGCTACAAAATACGCTTTCTTAACATTAGCAATTATTGTCCTGGCTGTCTGGCTTATGGTCAAATATGGCGTCATTTAAACTGAAATAAAGGCCCTGTCTTAAAAAGATGGGGCTTATTATTTTAAGTACTTTCTTGATTTTAATTGTTTAGGTAAATATTCTTGCTCTTCTTTATAATCATAATCAGGACTATATTTATACCCCTGACCATAACCATGTTTTTTCATCAATTTTGTAGGGGCATTGCGAATATGTAAAGGAACTGGCAAACTGCCATATTTTTGAACATCTTCAACCGCTTGCCTATATGCCATATATAAGTCATTTGATTTGCTACATTTTGACATATAAACAACTGCTTGGGCTAAAATAACATTACATTCTGGCAGACCAATAAAATGACAAGCATTATAAGCAGCCACGGCTTGTTCTAGGGCTCTTGAATTTCTCAAACCAATATCTTCTGAAGCAAATCTAACGATTCTCCTAGCAATATACAAAGGATTCTCCCCCGCTTCAAGCATTCTAGCCAACCAATATAATGAAGCATTAGCATCTCCTCCTCTCATTGATTTGTGTAGAGCAGAAATTATATTATAATGTTCTTCGCCATCCTTATCATAAAACAAATGTGTTTTTTGAAAGGCCTGTTTTATTAAATCCAAAGTAATTTCTATCAACCGACTACTTTTAGAGGACTTAAAAGAAAAAATCGCATACTCCAGGACATTAAGAGATGTTCTGGCATCTCCGTTACTCATATCTGCTAAAATTTTTATGGTCTTTAAGGCTATTTTTATTTTTAATTTACCAAAACCTGTCTGCTTGTTTTTAATGGCATTTTTTATAATTTTAACAATATGTTCCTGTTTTAATCGTTCAAAAACAAAAACACGACAACGAGACAACAAAGGGCTACAAACCTCGAAGCTTGGATTTTCAGTTGTTGCTCCTATTAAAATAATTATTCCCCTTTCAACTTCTGGCAAAAGAGAATCTTGTTGCTTCTTGTTCCAACGATGTATTTCATCAATAAAAAGGATAGTTGATTTAGCTACTTGCTTGTTTTCATTGGCCTGTTTTATAATTTCTCTCAAATCTTTTAACCCGCTATTAACTGCGCTTATCTCTATAAACTCTGACTTTGTTTGTTGGGCAATAATATAAGCCAAAGTTGTTTTGCCTGAACCAGGTGGCCCCCAAAAAATCATTGATGGCAATTTATCAGATTCAATTGCTCTTCTTAGTAAAGAATTTTTGCCAATAATTTTATCTTGCCCAAAAAAACCAGTAAATGATTTTGGTCTTATTCTGTCAGCTAATGGTGTTTTCTCATGTAAATCACTCATATTATTAAATTATGCATTAAATAAAAAATGACAAATATCTCCATCCTTCATTATATACTCCTTGCCCTCCGTCTTTAAAAGCCCTTTTTCTCTAGCATCTTGTTCTCCTTCACACTTAAGAAAATCTTGCCAACCAATTACCTCCACTCTAATAAACCCCTTTTCAAAGTCACCATGAATAACACCAGCTGCTTGGGGAGCCTTGGTGCCATTTTTAATTGTCCAAGCCCTGCATTCTTTTGGTCCGGCTGTTAAAAAAGTTATTAATCCTAATAATTTATAACTAACTTTTATTAATTTATCTAATCCTGTCTGCTTAATGCCTGCTTCTGCTAAATACTCTTTTATTTCATTGTTAGATAATTCTGATAAATCTGATTCCAGTTTAGCACAAATATTTATTGATTTATCTGTTTCTGGCACAAGACCAATTTCTTTTTCATCAATATTATTTACATATAAAAGTGGTTTGATTGTAAATAAATTAAACCCTTTGATTATTTTTTTCTCATCATCTGTAAAATCCAATAAACGAGCTGGCTTGGCATCTGACAAGCTTGCTTGTAATTTTTCTAAAATTTCAATCGTTTGGAAAGTAACCTTGTCTTTGATTGACTTAATTTGTGTTTTTAATTTATCTAACCTTTTTTCAACTGTTTCCAAGTCAGCTAGAGCAAATTCTGTATCAATTGTTTCTTTGTCGCTTTCCGGTTGAATCTTTCCCGCTACATGAGCAATATTTTTGTCCTCAAAATGACGCACTACTTCAATAATGGCATCTACTTCACGAATATGCGATAAAAATTTATTACCAAGCCCTTCTCCCTTGCTAGCTCCCTTAACAATTCCAGCAATATCAACAAATTCTATAATAGTTGGTAATACTTTGGTTGGTTTATATATGGTTGCTAACCTATCTAAACGCTCGTCTGGCACTTCCACAATTCCAATATTTGGATCAATAGTACAAAATGGATAATTTTCAATTCCAACCTTTTTTTTAGTTAAAGCATGGAATAAAGTTGATTTACCAACATTTGGCAAGCCAACAATTCCTATTTTAAGTGACATATATTCTATTATAACTACTGCTCCAACTTTTTACAATACCTCCTTACTTAGGGGGTCAACCCCCAAGTACTATATTTTAAATAAATATCTAACTAAAAACAAAAAACCCGAGAAAAATCTCGAGTTTTATTTTTTTATATAATTTGAGACAACTGCCATTTCTTATAAGCAATATAACACTCTTGACACCTTACTCCACTAGGCAAGTAATAATGCGCCATCACTCTTACTTCTCCATCATCATTAATATGCTTTAATGTTTTAGAGCATTCGCAACAAGTCAATGGCTCTTCTTTTATTGCTTGAGAAATTTTATTTGAATTAGGGTTGTCTGCTTTCTGAGTATTCATTAATAGTCCCTCCTTTTTTGTATTTTAAGTTTAATTTTATTATTACAAAAAACTACTCTCTTGTCAACCTGTCTCTTAGTTAACTTCTATTCCCCATAATCCATGAACATTGCAATAAGCCGTTATATTAACAATTTTTTTAATATTACAAAAATTCATCTCTGGATTATCTCCTGGCTTAAAAAACTTTTTCACTCTCTTGTTATCAATTGTGGTAACTTGAATCCACTCAATGTAATGACTCTCTTCCATGGGATGTTCTATCTCTCCTACTTTTATAATTGTGCCATTATTTCCAGAGCAAGCATTGCTGACAGATTCTTCAACAACAGGCAAATGCTTCTCTTGTCCTTGATCTTCTGTTTGCTTGTTTTCTAATTTCATTGGCTGGTCACAACAGACCAATTCTCCTGCTCCAGTATGTAGAATATCTACAATATTACCACAAACTTCGCATTTATATATTTGATTTTGTTTTGTCATAATAATTTAATTAATAAACAAATTAATAATCTTCTGATTTTATTTGATAATATGCTTGCGGATGATCACAGGATGGGCATTCTGCAGGAGCTTCTGGCCCTACATGAATATAGCCACATTCACGACAAACCCAAACTACTTCTTCTTTTTTCTTAAAAACGGTTTCATTCTCTACTTGGGCTAATAATTTTTTATACCTTTCTTCGTGATGCTCCTCTGCCTTAGAAATTGCCCTTAATCTGTTAGCAATTTTAGTTAAGTTTTCTTCATCTGCAATTTCAGCAAATTTTGGATACATTTCTGTGTTTTCATAATGCTCACCAGCAATAGCTGCTTTAAGATTTTCAGCAGTTGTATCATAAACTGTTGGGGCCGATGCTTCAACTTCTATTGTTGAAAAATCTTTATCCCTAGCTACTTGTTTTAATTCCTGGATATGTTCAAATAATCTTTTAGCATGCACTTTTTCTTGCTCGGCTGTTTCCATAAAAATGCCTGCAATTTGCTCGAATCCTTCCTGTTTAGCAATCTTAGCATAAAAAGTATAACGATTTCTTGCTTGCGATTCACCAATAAAGGCTTTGGTTAAGTTTTTAATTGTTTTTTCCATATATTTTTTTTTATTGCTTAATTTCACCACCACCCAAACAAACATTTGCTTTGTAAAAAACAGCAAACTGTCCTAAAGTAATAGCTTTTTGCGACTTAATAAAGTTTAACTTAATTTTATTTTTTGTCAAAGGAGTTAAATAAGCTAGGGATGGAATATGTTGTGATCGAATTTTTACTTGAACCTTAATACTTGCCTCAAGAGATTCTCCTGAAATAAAATGAACTGGTGATAAAATAGCTTGCTTACTATATAGATCTTTCTCCTGCTTGCTTACTATTAAAACATTCTCTTTATTATTCTTCTTAACAACAAAATACGGCCCGCCTGACAAATTAATCCCTTTTCTTTGCCCAATAGTATAAAAATGAAGACCATTGTGTTCTCCTAAAAGATTCCCTTTAGTGTCCTTGATCTGTCCTGATTTAATGCCTAATTCTTTTTTCAAGAAAAAAACCATTGACTTGCCTGCCACAAAACAAAAATCCTGACTCTGTTTTTGTTTTATAAAAAAATCAAACCCATGTTTGATGGCTAATTTAAAAACCTGTTGCTTAGTATATTTACCCAACGGAAATTTAATATATTTTAACCATTTTTGAGGCAACCAAGACAATGAATATGTTTGGTCTTTTTTATTGTCCTTTGCTTTTAATAATTCATGTTTACCTGTTTTCTTATTGACTTTACTTTGAGCAAAATGACCAGTAGCAACATATTTAATATTATGTTTCTTCGCATATTTAAATAATTGCTTAAATTTCAAAGACGGATTACACCTTATGCATGGATTGGGCGTCCTATTATTCTTTAATTCTTTTACAAAATATTCAATCACCTGTTTTTTAAAATCTGCTGACACATCTAAAACATGATAAGGCACTTTTAATTTTTTGCAAATATTAGTGGCAGTGGCAAATGATTCTTTACTACAACAAACATTTTCTCTCAAACAATTGGCTTTGTCTGGCCAGATAGCATATTTTAATGAGACTCCAATTGGGTCCCAGCCCTGTTCTTTAAGTAAAATCAAGGCAATTGAAGAATCAACTCCCCCTGACATGCCTACCACGATTTTCTCATTTTTGTTAATCATGTTTAATCTTATTTTCTAATCTCTTATTTTCTTTTTGTTTACATTTAAATAGTTTACAATGTTTGTTTTTACTAAAAACAAATATATATAAAATTTCAAGAATTGCCAATGTGTTTAATAAAAGAATGGCGATAAACCAAGACTTTTGTCTTAATTTGACTGCCTTCCATAGAGCAATCCCCTTCCATGGCAATGTCCATCCAATGATTAATAATAATATTAATTGATTTTCAAAAATTTCTAGTTCCATGATTTTAAATTATATTATTTATTAAGGATATTAGAGCCAGCTAACCAGCCAGTGCTCCAACAAATCTGTAGATTATAACCACCAGTTGGTCCATCTAAATCTAAAATCTCTCCTGCTAAATAAAGATTTTTTATTATTTTTGATTGCATTGTTTTAGGGTCAATCTCTTTTAAAGAAACTCCGCCTGAAGTAATGATTGCCTTGTCAAAGCCAGTCAAACATTCAACGCTTAATTCAAAACTTTTAAATAAATGTACTAATTTTTTTCTCTCTTCTTTTGTAATAAAACTAACTTTTTTATTAGGACTTATCTTTGACAACTTTATTATAAGTGGTATTAGTTTTTTGGGGGCTAAATTATTAAGACAATTTTTAAATATTTTTTTATTAAATTTTTTAAAATCATTTTGAATACGTTTATCTAAATCATTAAAAGTTAACCCTGGCTTATAATCTATTTTTAATTTAACTTCTTTTTTAGTCAAGGCCTTGCCTATGTTTTTGCTCATATCTAATATTATGGGACCACTCACTCCTTTGGCAGTAAATAATGCTTCTCCAAAACGTGAATCTATCTTTTTATTATTTTGATACACACTAATATCTACATTTTTAAGACTTAATCCTTCTAATTCTTTAATAAAGCCCTCTTTAATTATCAATGGACTAAGAGCTGGCTTAGTCTCTACAATAAAATGTCCCATTTTAATCAACCACTCATAACCATCTCCAGTTGAACCAGTGCTTGGATACGTTTTTCCTCCAGTAGCGATAATATACTTAGTTGCTCGCAATTCTAACTGATTATTTAATATTATTTTATCTATTAAGTTATTTTTTAATATAATCGATTTTATTACAACATTTGTTTTTATGGTCACCTGGCCTTGTTTTAGATAATCCTCCAATACTTTTAAAACATCAGATGACAAATCACTCTCTGGAAACACTCTCTCCCCCCTAGTTACTTTTATCTTTAACTTTCTTTCCTCAAAAAACTTAACAATATCTTTGTCATTAAATTCATTAAAACCAGTCAGTAAAAATTTTCCATTGCTACCAAACTTATCTGTTAAATTTTTTAGATTAAGTCCAGTATTAGTAATATTACATCTCCCCTTGCCAGTGATAAGTAATTTCCTAGCTATTTTGCTATTTTTTTCTAAAAGCAAAACATTAGCCCCTGTTTCACTTGCTCTACCAGCAGCCATAATTCCGGCTGGTCCTCCTCCAATTACTATTAAATCATATATCATACCAATACAGTATCTCATTTTTTACCCTAAAAGTCAAAACTAGAGATATGAAAATCACTAGTTTTTCTTTGCATATAACTTAATAATTTTACTCAATCACTTAGAGTTACTTAGAGGCCTTGCCCCTAAGTAGAGTTACTTAGAGGCCTTGCCCCTAAGTAGATAATCAACAACCTCACTTAGAGGCCTTGCCCCTAAGTAGATATTGCGCACGAAAATCAAATGAGTATATTTATATCCCAGACCTAAAAGAAAAGGTTTTTGACACCTTTATTCAAATACTCTATATTTTCATCTTAAATATAGGGTTTTTATTTTAGATTTAAGTAATTGCTTCCTAAAACTTTATTATTATTATCTATAATATAAATTATTGAATGTTTTTGAAAACAACTATCAGGAATTTTAAAAGAAAAATTAACTTGATCAAATATGGTTGTAAAACATAATTTTGGCACTTCATTTTTTTCGCTTTCCTCATTATAAACTGATAATTTATTGCCAATAAAATCTTTTTTACCAAATATAGTAATTAAATTATTCTCTTCAACGTTTAAATCTAATTTCTGGTTCCTCAAGTCATTGTAGTGTTTATGAAATGAATTTTGAAAAGCATTAACCCAAAAATCAGCATTTGAAATAATAATACTTTCATCATTTTTAAAAAACCCATTATAAGTCCAATTATTAGTGCCAGATAAAGTAACCTTTTTATCAACAATTAAGGTATGTTGATGAATATATGGGTTAAAATAATCTTTATTTGTTTTTATTTGATTATTTAAATCTAATGTTCTGTAAAGATCACTTACAATCTCTATGTTCTTTTTAGTTTTTTTATCAGACCAGTTAACTAACCTATCTAGCATGGAATTATTAGACCAAATATAATAATCATCAGTAATAATTTTAACCTTTACTCCTTGTTTAGCTTTTTTTAAAATAGCGATAGCAACATCTTCATCTGTAAATCTCCATATTATAATATCAATACTTTTATCAGCTGATTCAATTAATTCAATTAACCGTTGCTTAAGGGAGTTTTTTCTAAAACCAGGGGAAAACCAAACCTCTACCCAACCATTATTATAGAAAATCTTGCTATTAAAGGGCTTATACTCGTTGATTCTAATTTTTTTATATCCTCTTAAACCTTCTGATAAAAGATTATATTCTTCTTTGAAAGCTTGAATAATTGCTTGGTTTTTAGTTTCTAAAACAAAGCTAGGATCATATTTTTCCTGAAGGCCAGTATAATTAAAAGAACCAAACAATAATTTTTCTTGATTTGTATCTTTATCAAAAATAGTAAATTTATTATGCATATAATCACCAGTTTTATTTAAAGGGTCACCCAAATAATTTATATTTAATCCAGATATATCTTTAAAAACTCGTTCATGTTTTTCTTTGCTACTTTTATCTAAAATAAGATTAATATCAAGGCCTTTTTTTCCAGCCATATTAAGAAAATCTACTATTATTCTATTATTAATAGAATAAATAGACATATCAATGCTTGAATCTGAATTATCTATACTTCTTGTTATAAGATCGCTTAATTTAGAAGTATGCATAGAATCATTAAAAAAAACTTCGCCTTGAAAATCCTTATTTTTAACAATTTCTTTTTTAGGTAAATAAAACTTACTTTTAGAGACTTTAAATAAATTTAAATCAGTTTTAAAAGAAAAATAAACTAACACTCCCCCAATTAATAAAATTAAAGAGAGTATTATATAAAACTTACTTTTATGCTTTTTAATCTCCCAAATTATATTTTTTATCATAAGTTATATTTTTTTGATTTTTTGTAGACAAAACTATAACAATAGTTTGTTTTAACTCTTTGTCCAAGATAGAAAGCATTTTTTTAATTCTTTCAGAATCTAAATCAATATATGCATTATCAATAACCAGGATTGAAGGTGGGTCTAATAAAACATGAGCCATTTGAATTAAAGCTTTATCTATAAATGAAAATTTTCTTTTATCAATTTTCTCAGCAATAAATCTATTATATTTAGTAATGAAATCTAAAACAGAATATTTTGACAATGTATTAAAAATTTTTTCAAGATTTTTATTAGAAACAGAAGAAAAACTTTTACCTAATAAAACATTTACTATAGTCTCGTCAGTTTGAAAGTCTGGATGAATAATATAAGTATTAAGCTTATAAAATTTTTGCCATTCTCTATATAAAAGATATTTCCCATTTAACCGTAAAGTCCAGGGGCGAGAAACGGTAGCCGGAGCATTGCCTGAAAATATAATACCTAAACTAGTTTTACCACCTGCTTCTTTACCGCAAATTAAAACTCTTTGGCCTTTTTTAAATTTAAATTCTAAATCTTTGACATATTCACCATCCTCACCTAATTTAAATTTTTGACTTTTAAATTTAATGCTTTTTAAATTTAAAGATTTTTTAGGTTGATTTAAAATAGCATTTTTGTTAGGGATACAAAGAGCTGCTCCTAGTTTTAAGGGAAAACTAAATAAACCAATTCTTAAACTTAAATAAAATAATCTAATAATTAAGCTTACAAATATAGCATACACTAAATACTGAAACGAATTTTCTAATTTTAAAAATGGCTGGTAAATCTCAACTAAATAAATTAAAGCCCCTGCTAAAATGACTAAACTAAATATAATCTTGTTACCATAATTTAATAATAATTCTCTTCTAATTCTAAAATAAGTATCAATATTAACTAAATCATTTAAATGATCCATTGACTCTTTTTCTTGACGATTTAATTTAGTTAATGAAAACTCCCCTAAAGTATTACCTATAAAAACTAATATTTTAGAATAAAGAGTTTGATCCTGGCTAACATAATATTTAGCAACAATATAACCCATAAAACTAACCAGTAGTGTAACAGGTAAACTAATCAAAACAACAATAAGTAAAGTAGAATTAATAAAAAAACTTCCTATTAATAAACTAAAAGCTAAAAACAACCAATGTATTATGGAAAATAAAGAATTAGAAATCCCCATTTGCAAAAGAGCAAAATGATAAGAAATTTTGGCAATTATTTTACTTTGATCTCTAGTTTTTACAGCAAAAAGATTTTTATCTAAATACAAGGCAAACCATTTATAACGTAAATAATTTAAAAATTTCACTATAAAGGTCTTTTCATACTTAATACTAAAAAAAGATATAATTAAATAAACTATTAAAAAAACAACAAGCCCTAATAAAACATAAAACAATCTATTAATTTCTAATAAGAATGAATACCTTTTAACATAAAAACTTGCAAAAAAAGGGATAAAAACTTGCAAAAAAGTAGCTGTAGCAGATAAGACAATTATCCAAATACAAAGCTTTTTATTTTTTTTACAAAAATATTTAATATGCTTTATCTGGGACTTTTCTAACTTTAAGGGTTTAGTTCTCTGTTTAATTAAACTTCTCTTTTGATAAAGATATTTCTGTAATACTTTTTTTTCCATGATGAAAATCTAAAAAATATTTATAAAGTGAAGGGATTTCAATGCCTGACAAAAGTTTTTTAGTTAAATACTGATTACGATGAGAATAACGTTTAAAAAAATATTTTGTTAAAATTCTAAAAAACTTTTCTGACATTTTTTTTATTTGATTTTTGTTATTAACATATTTATAAGCAGAAACAATTTCAACAAATTGGTTGTGAATACACTTATCATCATTATATATGATTTTTTTTAATGTATAAATCTTTTTTTTATCTGACATATCATAATACCTTAGCTTTTTTTTTAAAAAAGAAAAAGCTTTTTTTACAGATGCCTGATTAATACTAATCTTTCTATTTTCAAATTCATATCCTAAAAAACTAAATTTCTTATTACTTTTTATTAAATTAGTTTTTGATTGACTAATATGAAGACCTAAATTATCTATTGTTTTTAAAATATAATTCTTCATTATTTTAACTTTTTTTAAATTTCTATCAAATATAATAAAATCATCCCCTACTCTTCTATAAAGTTCTACTTTTTTACCAACATATTCATCCATTTTGTTGAGATAAATATTCGCAAAAAAAGTAATAACTGGAACGCCTTGAATTACTCCTTTGTCCCAGTAATTAAGTTTCCCATTAGAAATAATAGGATTTTTAATAAATAATTTTAGAAGTTTTATAATTTTTTCATTTAAACCAGCTGTTTTAATCTTTTTAATTAAAATATCATGTTCTATAGATTCAGTATAATCAGATATGTCAGAACAAAATAGAAAATCTTCACCAAAATATTTTTTATATCTTTTACAAACACTTTTAGCAGCATATCCACTTGGATGAGAGGATCGATAAGAAAATAAAAAAGGATTATATAATTTTTCAAAAAAAGGCTCTAATATCCTATAAATAGCTTGAGCCTTTATCCTATCTTTAATAGTATAAACAAAAATTTTTCTTTCTCCTCCTCTTTTTTTGGGAATAATAAACTCAAGAGCTGGGAGTAATGGCTTTAGATCAATCAATTCCTGCTTAATTTCTTTTAAAGCCCGAGATGAATCAACGTCAAAATCATCCAAACAAAGACCATCAATACCTAAATACTTTTCTGATTTACTATATTCGTCAAACTGTTTTGCTAAATCAAAATATGCTCTTTGTATATTTTTAACACTAATTATTTGATTATACATGTTTAAATAAATAATACCCCCTTTAAGCAACACAGCTTTCCAAGCGGATCACTGTAAATCAAATGAAAGTTTACATTTCAACTTTCTCCTTCGGGAGAATACCGAAATGTTTACTTTTTTTTATTAAATCTATTATCAGTGTTATCAGACACTTACAAACAATAACAGACCAAATAAATATTGATAACTTTTAAAGGTTTAGTTGCTAAAAGAGGGTATTAATAATTATAATACAATTTAAATATAAACACAAATTAAAAAAAACATAAAGAGCGGAATCCTTAGGTTTTTTTATGCCCAAACCTAAAAAATCTCAACAACAACTGGTTATTTATCAAGGAAAAAGCGGAGCTATCGAGTTTCGTGGTGATTTTGATAAGGAGGAAAATGTCATTTGGGCAAACCTGAATCAGATTGCTGAATTGTTTGGTCGTGATAAGTCCGTTATTTCCCGTCATTTGAAAAATATATTTTCTAGCGGTGAATTAAAAAGAGACATGGTTGTTGCAAAAATTGCAACAACCACTAAACACGGTGCAATTAAAGGAAAAACACAGACAAAATCGGTTGATTATTATAATTTGGATGTAATTTTGTCAGTGGGATATCGAGTTGACTCAAAAGTAGCCACCGAATTCAGAAAATGGGCAACAAAAACATTAAAACAGCACCTGCTTGAAGGATATACCGTCAACAAAAAACGAATCGGGCAAAATTATGAAAAGTTTATGCAGGCAGTAGCCGATGTTAAAGCCCTGCTCCCTTCTGGCAGCAAAGTGACAACCGAGGATGTTTTAGAGCTAATCAACGCTTTTGCTGGCACGTGGTTTTCTTTGGACGCTTATGACACAGATACTTTCCCCAAAACAGGCTCAATAAAAAAGAAAGTTGTTTTTACCGCCAGTGAATTATCTGAGGCATTATTGGAATTAAAACAGAATTTGATAAATAAAAAGCAAGCGACCGACCTTTTTGGTCAAGAACGAAACAAGGACACGGTTGAAGGAATTATTGGTAATGTCTTGCAAACTGCATCTGGAAAAGATGTGTACCCCAGCGCTGAAAAAAAGAGTGCTCATTTACTGTATTTTATGATCAAAAACCACCCGTTTACGGATGGAAATAAACGTAGCGGTGCTTTTTCTTTTGTCTAGTTTTTACGAAAGGCAGGATTGCTTCGTGCCAGCTTAACGCCCGAGGCTTTAACCGCCTTAACTCTGCTGATTGCAGAAAGTAACCCGAAAGATAAAGAAAAAATGGTTGGGCTGGTTTTATTATTACTAAAAAAATAATTTTACTTAATTACTTAGAGGCCTTGCCCCTAAGTAGATAATTCAGCACGAAAATCAAATAAGTATATTTATATACCTAATCTAAAAGAAAAGGTTCCTAACACCTTTTTTTTCTTCCTATATTTAATCCACTATCTATTTTCCCAAACCTCTTCCCATGTTAAATTATTGGATTTATCCTCTGAATCATAAAATATTTCTTCTGCTGATTCATATTCATTTCCATTCCATATCCATTCCGTAATATATCTTCCAGCCCATGACATATGCATACCTGTAATTAGGTTGGCATAGCCCTCTGTGCTATCAATTTTAGTCTTTTTTATATCATTTCCAATTAAAGATCCGATTAATTTCCATTCTTTATTAATAACCCCATATATTAAAATATTTCCATTTCCACTCGCACCACGCATCTCTATTATTCTCTCCCCTCCTTTATAAAATGCAGTTGGAAATGTAAGATATTCTGAAATTCCGTCTTTATTTAAATCTATCTCCTTGCCACAACAATCCCAAAGAGAATCTACCTTACATAAATTTTCTTCTTGTTCTATTCTCCCCCTCGGCAACATTATTGGATAAGATGATCGAACAGTATCTACAGAATCTTGGACAATCAAATCCTTTAATGATTGGTCTATAATTTCATTTGCAATATCACCTGTAAATTCAATTTTGGAGCATGGTATTTCTTCTACTTCTTCAAAATTTGTTAATTCTTCTAAGGTTTCTTCTTCTAAATATGACGATGATTCTTCGTCAGAAAATTGGTTATATTATTGCCTCTGATGTGCTTATTAAAAGCGATTTATATGTTTATGCGTCGCACTACACCTCATAAACGACCCTTGTTTGTGGCTTTCCGACAGAAAAACCTGCTTACGCAGGTTATTTTATTCCTCTATTTTTGTATGGCACCTCACTTTTATGTGCCTTAGCAATATAGATGTAAATAATTTTTCAAATTTTTAAAGATAATTTCTTTATTCATTAATTTTTATATTTTTCCTCTAAAAATTTTGCTTTATTTACAAAATCTATATGTTTTGGATTATTTTTATCAAAATTTTCAATCTTTATTGGTAATTTTGTTCCTATGCTTCTTGAATCTGTGGAATTTTCCACGAAAACCTTTACCTCGGGTAAATTTAGAATATATGAAATATAATATGCCTCTGATTCAGTAATAAAATCATCTTTTTTTTGATCCTCTGAAATATAAGAAACATGACCATCAAAAAGGGGTTTTTTATATTCTCCCCAATGTGTTTTAATTTTTTTAACAACACAAGCTGTCATTTTTGTATTGTCTCTAATAGCTACAAAATTATTTGCATAACAGTAATATCCAATCCTTATCAAATTATAAAATTCTTTTGAATTTTGTACTCTTTGATTAAAACTACTTTGTTTGATAATTTCACTATAATTTTTTTTGAAATATTCATGTAATTTAGGTGCTATTATTTTTAAAGATTTCTCTTCAATTGGTTGCTTCTCACCCTCAATATAAGGGAATGCGACGTAAAGATTTTTCCAATCACACTTAAAATCTTTTATGTCTGGTGATAATACCAAAGGTTTAACAAATTTTTTCTCCAATATTATTTCTTCCTCCGAAAGATTAAGGAGGCTTCCCCTTTTTTTAAAAAGACCAAATTTCGCATAATCTTTATTAATATTAGCTTTAAAATAAAGTCTAAATACCTCTCCTTTTGCTCCCACACCTTTTCTAAACTTATAATAATTTTTTCCTACAATCATTGAAATTCTATTGACCATATTTTTTTTATCTACAATTGTAAAACCGTTATTCTCTTCATTTGGAAATTGTACTAAATATGCTGATTTTATATTAAAGCTTTTTTTCATTTTATCAAAGGAAATAAATCTATTTCTCAAGCTTTCAATATCTCTTTTCTTAATATATCTTTTTAATTCAATTCCTTTAGAATAATCTTTTTTCTTATAGGAAAAAATATATATACAGAAAGGCAACCCAACATTTTCAAATGGTTTCCCTCCCTTTTCCCAATCTAATACCTTTTGTAGGTATGCTCTTTTTAATTTATCTCCAATGTAAAAATTTCTGAAACCTTCAAAGGATTTATTAAATAAAATTGATTTCGGCATTATATATGACAAAACCCCATTACTTTTCATAAAGGTTTCCAACGATTTATTTGCAATTAATGCACATATATTTAAATTATTGCCTCCAATATTTTTATCTTCTGAAAATAAACCCTCTAGCCTGCATTTACTTTTTACTTTTTCTCTATATTTCTCTGGTAACGCACTCCAACTAACCCATGGAGGATTACCAACGACTAGATCAAATTTTTCTAAAGCTCCTGTTTTTAAATAATTTGCAAACACTCTGAGCCAAATACTATTTAAATTTGTACTTTCTAAAAAAATTAACTCTTTAATAAAATTTTCTATATTTTTTATTACCTTTGGTTTTAAATCTCTTTTATTAATCTCATTAAAAATAAAATTCCGGGCTTTCTTTTCATCTTTTCTAAGTATAAAATATTCTAATTCTTCCATAATAGAAATAAATTCTTTTTTTTCTACCAAAGAATAAGGAAAAACGATCTTTAGTTCTCCTTTTGGAAGCATTGTGGAGGTCAATAAATCATAAGTCAAACATTTTACACCATCTAGAAATACGACTTGAGGTGTATAAGTAGCGTCCCCCAGATAAACAGGAATTTCAATTATTTGTTGCTTTTCAATATATGGTGAAATATTTATAAAATAATTTACCTTAGCCATTAAAACCGCTATAGGATTTAAATCTATTCCTTTTATATTATTGATAATAGAATTTATATCCCCGTTCTTCTCTATCTGTCTTTTTATAGCATTTATTAAAAAGGTACCACTTCCACATGTGGTATCTATAAGTCTAAAATTCTTCTTTTTTTGAACTTCTTTAAAGGCAGAATCTATGACAAGATCAGCCAACCAATAAGGCGTATAATATTCACCAAAAGAATGTCTTACTATT